>JAGLDI010000137.1 GCA_023145655.1 Desulfuromusa sp.
TGGTCAGCGAAGTTGTCGAGTAATATTAGTGAATCACTCTCCTTTGCTACGGTCAAAGGGGAATTAAGAGGTAAGTGCTATGCGTGACATTGTCACTCTTGCTTGTACTGAGTGTAAGCAACGGAATTACACGACGACGAAAAACAAGCGAAATACTCCAGACAAACTGGAGTTTAATAAGTACTGTCGCTTCTGCCGGAAGCACACTCCCCATAAGGAAACAAAATAAGGGGTAACGGCGGGCAACCAGGATAGAATTGTAGGCCAGTAGCTCTAACGGCTAGAGCACCGGACTCCAAATCCGGGTGTTGGGGGTTCGAATCCCTCCTGGCCTGCCATAAATACGAATTAGTACCTCAGCGAGGCCAATAGATCGATGTTTGGAAAATTAAATGAATTTTTAGCCAATGTCAAAGCAGAGCTGAAGAAGGTTACCTGGCCATCTAAGAAAGATACTTATGCTTCAACGATGGTTGTAATTGTCTTGGTGGTGGTTTGTGCGATCTTTCTTGGTGGTGTCGATGTGATTCTTTCGCGCCTTATCCGCCTGATTCTCGGTTGAGGAGAAAAAGGACTTTACCATGGCAATGAAATGGTACGGCGTGCATACCTATTCAGGGTATGAAAATAAAGTTAAATTAAGCCTTGAAGAGCGGATTCGCTCGATGGCTGTTGAAGACCAGTTTGAGGAGATTTTAATCCCTTCAGAGACTGTGGTCGAAATGCGTAAAGGGGAGCGTAAAACCTCGTTGCGCAAGTTTTTCCCCGGCTATATTCTGGTGCGTATGGAGCTCAATGATGAGACCTGGCATGTTGTCACTGGAACCTCGAAGGTAACTGGATTCGTTGGCGGCGGGCAAACTCCCCCGGTTATTTCTGATGCTGAAGTGGCAAAGATTACCGATCGGATGGAAGAGGGAATTGAGAAGCCGAAGCCAAAAGTTGAATTTGAGATTGGTGAGACGGTTCGTGTTGTTGATGGACCATTTCTCAACTTCACTGGCATGGTGGAGGACGTCCGTCCTGATCGTGGTACGTTGAAGGTTATGGTTAGTATTTTCGGTCGGGTTACTCCCGTGGAATTAGAATTTATACAGGTTGAAAAGACCAGCTGAGCTGGGATACGTTTCGTTCGTTTAAGGAGTCAGAAATGGCCAAGAAAATTATTGGACAGATTAAATTGCAGATCCCTGCTGGACAGGCAAACCCTTCCCCCCCGGTTGGTCCAGCCCTTGGGCAGCATGGGGTCAATATTATGGAGTTTTGCAAGCACTTTAACTCTAAGACCCAGGAACAGGCCGGTTTGATCACCCCGGTGGTGATTACGGTTTATGCTGATCGTTCCTTCTCTTATATTACCAAAACGCCGCCTGCAGCCGTTTTACTGCTGCGTGCAGCGAAATTGAAAAAAGGTTCTGGTGTCCCGAATAAAGAGAAGGTGGGTAAGGTTACTAAGGATCAGGTTCTTGAGATCGCTCGCCTGAAGATGCCTGACCTCAATGCTTTCTCGGAAGAAGCGGCAATGCGGATCATCGAAGGCACTGCGCGTAGCATGGGAATAGAAGTCGCCTGAAGCGGCGAGTCGTGGAGATAGAAGATGGCAACAGGTAAAAATATCAAAAACGCTAAAGAGTTGGTTGATCGTTCTCAGCTCTATGGACTTGAGGAAGCTTTAGAACTACTTAAAAAAGGTTCCTTTGCAAAGTTCGATGAAACAGTGGACGTGAGTGTCCGGTTAGGTGTCGACCCGCGTAAGGCTGATCAGATGATCCGTGGTGCAGTTGTTTTGCCGAACGGTCTTGGTAAGACTATCCGGGTGCTGGTCTTTGCCAAGGGAGAAAAAGCACAGGAAGCAGAGGCTGCTGGTGCAGACTATGTTGGTGCGGAGGATCTCGCTGAAAAGATTCAGGGTGGTTGGTTTGATTTTGATACGGCGATCGCTTCACCGGATATGATGGGTGTCGTCGGGAAGATAGGTCGTGTCCTGGGTCCACGTGGTTTGATGCCCAACCCTAAGGTTGGTACCGTCACCATGGACGTGACACGTGCTGTTGAAGAGGCTAAATCGGGAAAGGTTGAATACCGGGTTGAAAAGGCTGGTATCATTCATGCCCCGGTTGGTAAGGTTTCTTTTGATGTAGAGAAGCTCAAAGAAAATATTATGACGCTGATCGATGTGTTGATCAAGGCAAAGCCGTCAACAGCTAAGGGAACTTATCTGAAGAAGGTCACATTGGTCAGTACTATGGGTGCGGGTATCAATCTCGATATCCCACAATTACAGGCTTTATTCAAGTAAATCATTGCTTGATTGCAGGCTCAGAGTCAAAGACAGCAGGTATGCAAAGCATTTAATGGATGACCACCTGCCGAGGCTATCGGGTGCTGTGACGACAGAGTCGTCTCTCTCCCCCCTCAACTCGACTTGGGCGGGATATTATATCCCAAGATCTTAACGAAAGGAGGAGAGTTTATGAATAGAACAGAAAAAGAACAGGTTGTTCAGGATTTAAACCAACGCTTGAAAGAAACACAAGCAACATTTCTGGCGGATTACCGTGGAATTAATGTTGAACAGGCCACTCAACTGCGGCGTGAATTAACCCAGGCCGGGGTTGAATACCGGGTGGTTAAGAATAATCTGCTAAAGTTAGCGGCACAGGGCACTCCCGCCGAAGCGCTGCAGTCTTACTGCGCCGGTCCTACAGCGATTGCGTTGTCTGGCACCGATCCGGTAGCTCCCGCGAAAATTCTCAGCAAGTTTGCCAAAGAAATTGATGCATTCGAACTGAAAGCTGGAATTTTGAGTGGTAAACTACTCTCGGTTGCAGAAATCAGTGCTCTAGCTGCCTTGCCGAGCCGTGAAGAGCTGTTGGCTAAGGCTTTGAGCTCCATGAATGCCCCAATAACTAATTTTGTTGGAACTATGGCAGCAATACCTCGTTCACTGGTTCAGGTATTGAATGCTATTGGACAGAACAAAGCTGCATAAATTAATAAAACCTTGAGTTATAAACATAAATTTTGGAGGAAAAAATGGCTGAAATTACTAAAGAGCAAGTTGTAGAATTTATTGAAAACATGACCGTTCTGGAAATGTCAGAGTTCGTTAAGGAGCTTGAAGAGAAATTTGGTGTATCTGCAGCAGCTCCGGTTGCCGTTGCTGCGGCTCCAGCTGCTGGCGATGGCGCTGCCGCTGAAGAACAGACTGAATTTGATGTTATTCTGACCAGTTTTGGTGAGAAGAAAATTAATGTCATCAAGGCTGTTCGTGCTATCACTGGCCTGGGTCTGAAAGAAGCCAAGGAATTGGTTGATGGTGCTCCTGGTACAGTTAAGGAAGGGGTCTCTAAGGACGAGGCTGCTGATGTTCAGAAGCAACTTGAAGAAGCTGGCGCCAGTGTGGAGCTGAAATAGCTGTTACTACCCCCTAGTGTGTTTTTAGCCAAGGCCGCCTGGTGCGGCCTTGGCTATTGTCGTTGTCAGCCCGGTAAGTTGCCGGGGTGGATCTTTCTTTAGGTCCCGATTGGTGTCAGCCGGGGTTTCTTTATCCCGCGAACCGACCCCAAAGGAGAAAACATGGCGTATTCGTTTGCGAATAACCCGCTCCTCAGGAAGCACTTTGCTAAGGTTACGAATATCATTGATATTCCAAACCTCATTGATATCCAAAAAACTTCTTATAAAAGGTTTTTACAGGCGGAACTCCCCTCTGCCGAGCGAAAGCAACGAGGGTTGGAGTCAGTTTTCCGTTCTGTTTTCCCAATTCATGATTTTAGTGATACCTGCTCCATGGAGTATGTCTCCTATAGTCTAGGGACACCAAAGTATGATGAAGAGGAGTGCCATCAGCGTGGCATGACCTTCGCAGCCCCGATTAAAGTCAAGGTTCGACTTGTGAGCTGGGATGTCGACAAAGAAGCTGATACCAAGTCGATTCGTGATATCAAGGAGCAGGAGGTCTATTTCGGTGAAATTCCCCTGATGACGGAGAATGGAACCTTTATTATCAATGGCACAGAGCGGGTTATCGTCAGCCAACTACATCGTTCTCCAGGGGTTTTCTTTTCCCATGATAAAGGAAAGACCCATTCCAGTGGCAAAATACTTTTCAGTGCCAGGGTTATCCCTTACCGGGGCTCTTGGCTTGATTTTGATTTTGATCACAAGGATTTACTCTGGGTTCGTATTGATCGACGACGTAAACTTCCAGCGACCGTATTGCTGAAAGCTCTCGGCTATACAACTGAAGAGCTGCTTAAATATTACTATGATTTTGAAGAAATTTCCTGGGATGGGAAAGGTTATGCAAAAAAGGTCAATTTTGACCTTCTGACTGGTAAGCGTGCCAGTTCGGATGTCCTTTCTGCTTCAGGTGAAGTACTGGTTAAAGAGAACCGTAAATTTACCCGCGCCGCTATTCGCAAGCTCAATGATGAGGGGGTAGAATCGATTCCGATCACGGCAGAGGAGCTGGTCGGACAGGTTGTTGTCAGTGATATCGTTGATGAAGCAACCGGTGAGGTGCTGCTGGAGTGTAATGGTGAACTGACTGAGGTAAAACTTGAAGAATTGAGGGAGAAAAAGATTGATAAATTCTCCATTTTATTCATCGACCATCTCTATGTCGGCTCCTATATCAGTGATACGTTGCGGGTTGATAAGGTGGAGACGGCTGATGATGCGATTATTGAGATTTTCCGCCGCCTTCGCCCCGGTGACCCACCCACTATCAGAACTGCTACGACCCTGTTTGAAAGTCTGTTTTTTAACCCCGACCGGTATGATATCTCGGCCGTTGGCCGTCTGAAGCTCAATCATAAACTCGGGGTTGATAGTCCCTTGGAACTGTCGACTTTGACCAAAGAAGATGTTCTGAGTGTGGTTCGTTATCTTGTCGGTCTCCGCGATAGTGAGGGGACAGTTGATGATATCGACCACTTGGGTAATCGTCGCGTCAGGGCGGTTGGTGAACTGCTTGAGAATCAATATCGAGTCGGTCTGGTACGGATGGAGCGGGCGATTAAAGAGCGGATGAGTTTGCAGGATGTTGATAGCTTGATGCCGCATGATTTGATCAATTCCAAACCTGTTTCAGCGGTGGTTAAAGAGTTTTTCGGCTCATCTCAGCTTTCGCAGTTTATGGATCAAACAAATCCGCTTTCTGAGGTGACTCATAAGCGTCGTTTGTCAGCATTGGGACCGGGTGGTTTGACTCGGGAACGGGCTGGCTTTGAGGTACGGGACGTTCACCCAACCCACTATGGGCGGGTTTGTCCGATTGAGACTCCCGAGGGACCGAATATCGGTTTGATTGCCTCTTTGGCAACCTATGCTCGGATCAATGAATATGGCTTTGTTGAGACCCCTTATCGGATTGTTAAAGATGGTCAGGTTAGCTCAGAGATAAAATATTTCTCAGCTCTCGAAGAAGAGGGGCATTCAATTGCCCAGGCAAATGCACCTATTGATGGCAAAGGTGTCTTTATTAATGAATTGGTCAATGTGCGTCAAACCGGTGAATTTTTACTTTTGCCACCCGATCAGATTGATTTAATGGATGTATCACCGAAGCAGATTGTTTCGGTTGCAGCCGCTTTGATCCCGTTCCTTGAAAACGATGATGCTAACCGGGCCCTGATGGGTTCCAATATGCAGCGTCAGGCTGTGCCGCTGTTACGTACCGATGCTCCCCTGGTTGGTACTGGTATGGAGCGAATTGTTGCCCATGATTCAGGGAACTCAGTTGTCGCCCGACATAACGGTGTTGTGGAGAGCGTTGATGCTGACCGGATTGTGATTCAGATAGACGACCAGGATATTGATGAGACGGGTGCCAGTGTCGATATTTACAATCTACATAAGTTCAGCCGCTCTAATCAGAATACCTGTATTAACCAGAAGCCGATTGTCAAAGTTGGGGACAAGATTATCCGTGGCGAGGTTATTGCGGATGGTCCTTCTACTCAATGGGGTGAATTGGCTCTCGGTCAGAATGTTCTGGTCGCGTTTATGCCGTGGCACGGTTACAACTTCGAAGATTCGATCCTGATTTCTGAAAAGATTGTCCAGGATGACCGTTATACCTCTATTCATATTGAGGAATTTGAATGCGTTGCCCGGGATACCAAACTTGGGAAAGAAGAAATTACCGATGATATTCCCAATCTTGGAGAGGATGCTTTAAGTGACCTGGATGAATCCGGGATAATCCGTATTGGTGCAAGTGTCAAATCTGGAGATATTCTGGTTGGAAAGATCACCCCGAAAGGGGAGACTCAACTCTCTCCTGAGGAAAAACTGCTGCGGGCAATCTTTGGAGAAAAAGCCGGCGATGTCAGGGATACCTCACTGCGGGTACCACCGGGTGAAGAGGGTGTTATTATCGGTGCCCGGGTTTTCTCCCGTAAGGGTTTTGATAAAGATGCCCGGACTGAGCAGATTGAGGCACGTGAAATTGAAAAGTTGCTGAAGGATCAAGAAGATGAGATCCGCATTCTGCGAAAATCAACCCGTAATAAAATCAGTTCGTTGCTGGTTGGATTGACCTCTGCGGTTGCTATTGAGGACGAGACGGAAACTACTCTGCTTCCGGCACGCCGCAAAATCACCAAAGAAGCTTTCGCTGCAGTTCCTTTTGCCCGGATTCAGGAAATTTCGGTGACGGGTAACAATGATGCCGAAGAAAAAGTTACTAACCTCCTGGCCCGTCTGGCAGAACGTGAGCAGGTCGTCACAGCTGTTTTCGATGACAAGATTGACAAGTGTAAACGTGGCGATGATCTCCCTCCTGGGGTTATCAAGATGGTCAAGGTATATATTGCGATCAAGCGCAAGTTGCAGGTTGGTGACAAGATGGCCGGCCGGCACGGTAACAAGGGTGTTCTCTCGCGAATTCTCCCACAGGAAGATATGCCTTACATGGAAGATGGTACTCCGGTTGAGATTGTTCTCAATCCCCTCGGTGTCCCATCACGGATGAACGTTGGGCAGATTCTCGAAACCCACCTCGGTTTGGCTGCGCGTGGATTAGGCAACCAGATCAGAGCAGTTCTTGAAGAACAATACAGTGAGAAGGCTCTGAAAAAGCAGATCAAAGAGGCCTATAATGATAAAGCCCTGAATAGTTTTATTGACGGTCTTAACGAAGATGATCTCAAGGTTCTGGCTCGACGATTGTATCAGGGGGTACCAATGGCCTCCCCGGTTTTTGAGGGGGTCAGTGAAAAGTTGATCAAAAAAGAAGTTGAGCGTGCTGGATTTGATACGAGTGGTCAAATGACCCTTTATGATGGAATGACGGGAGAAGCGTTCAGGGAAAAAGTAACCGTCGGTATCATGTATATGCTCAAGCTGCATCATTTGGTTGATGATAAGATCCACGCCCGGTCAATCGGTCCATATAGTCTGGTTACCCAGCAACCGCTCGGTGGCAAGGCACAGTTTGGTGGACAGCGACTTGGTGAGATGGAAGTCTGGGCAATGGAGGCTTATGGTGCCGCTCATGCGCTACAGGAGTTCTTGACTGTCAAGTCAGATGATGTTGCCGGTCGAACCCGGATGTATGAAGCGATTGTTAAGGGTAAGCATACCCTTGAAGCTGGTTTGCCAGAGTCATTTAACGTGTTGATCAAAGAATTACAGGCTCTTTGCCTGGATGTTGATCTGCTTGAAGATTAGCTGACTTGGCTCTGACAGTAATCGTTCAATTGTAAATTACAGAAATTAAGGCAATCATCCTACGAGGAGAATGCGTTTTGGAAGATATTTTCAGTCTCTTTGACCGCCCGAAAGACCCATTGAGTTTTAACTCCATTCAACTTTCGTTGGCGTCGCCGGAAAAAATCCGTGAGCGTTCATTTGGTGAAGTAAAAAAGCCGGAAACCATCAACTACAGGACTTTTAAGCCGGAGCGTGATGGCCTTTTCTGCGCCAAGATATTTGGTCCAACCAAGGACTATGAATGTAATTGCGGTAAATATAAGCGGATGAAACATCGCGGTATTGTTTGTGAAAAATGCGGTGTTGAGGTTATTCCGAGCAAGGTTCGGCGTGAACGGTTGGGGCATATTGATCTGGCTTGTCCAGTTGCCCATATCTGGTTTCTCAAGTCTTTACCGTCGCGGATAGGTGCATTGCTGGACATGACCTTGAAGGATCTGGAGAAGGTCCTTTATTTTGAGGCCTATGTGGTTCTTGATCCTGGCGAAACATCTCTGGTGAAGGGGCAATTGCTTCCTGAAGATAAATACAGCGAGGCAATGGATGAATTTGCCGGACAATTTGTCGCAGGAATGGGTGCTGAAGCGGTTCGTGAATTATTGGTTGAAATCGATCTGGTTGGGGTTGGTGACCAGCTGCGGATCGAAATGAAAGAGGCAACCAGTGAAGCCAAACGGAAAAAGGTTTCAAAGCGGCTGAAGGTTATTAATTCATTCCGTCAGAGTGGTAATTTGCCGGAATGGATGATTCTCGAAACCGTCCCGGTTCTCCCTCCAGAGCTGCGCCCGTTGGTTCCTCTGGATGGCGGTCGATTCGCAACTTCGGATCTGAATGATCTCTATCGCCGGGTCATCAATCGGAATAATCGTCTTAAGCGACTGATGGAACTACGTGCTCCAGAAGTTATTATCCGCAACGAAAAGCGGATGCTTCAAGAGGCAGTCGATGCCCTCTTTGATAACGGTCGGCGTGGCCGGGCAATTACTGGTCCGAGTAAGCGTCCACTGAAGTCATTGTCCGATATGCTTAAAGGCAAGGGCGGTCGTTTCCGCCAGAATCTGCTTGGTAAGCGGGTCGATTACTCTGGACGATCAGTTATCGTTGTTGGTCCTGAGTTGAAACTGCACCAATGTGGTTTGCCGAAAAAAATGGCTCTTGAACTGTTTAAACCTTTCATCTACCAAAAACTCGATGAGAGAGGTTTATCAACGACAGTTAAAAGTGCCAAGAAAATGGTAGAAAAAGAGAAGTCCGAAGTCTGGGATGTTCTGGAGGAAGTGATTAAAGAGCATCCAGTTATGTTGAACCGGGCTCCGACTCTTCACCGTCTTGGTATTCAAGCTTTTGAGCCGGTTTTGATCGAAGGTAAGGCAATTCAATTGCACCCGCTGGTCTGTACTGCTTTTAACGCTGACTTTGACGGTGACCAGATGGCAGTCCATCTGCCCCTTTCGGTGGAGAGTCAGATGGAAGCCCGAGTGCTGATGATGTCGACGAACAACATCCTCTCACCAGCCAGTGGAAAGCCAATTATCGTTCCGTCTCAGGATATGGTTCTCGGGTTATATTATATGACCAAAGAACGTCCATTTGTGACTGGTACCGGTAAAGTGTTTGCCTCGCGGGAAGAGGTTCGCATGGCTTATGATTCTGGTGAAGCTGATCTTCAGGCTGCAATCACTGTTCGTATGTCTCCTGTTGAGGGGGCTCCGGTTGAGCGTATTGCCACAACGGTCGGACGTATTTTATTTCGTGAAGTTGTCCCTGATGCTATTGACTTCAAGCATGTTAATAACGTTATGGGTAAAAAGCAGGTTGCCGATCTTATTGATATCAGCTTCCGTTTTGCCGGGAATAAAGAGACGGTTATTCTTGCGGATAAAATCAAGGAGACCGGTTTCCGTTACTCAAGTTTGGCCGGGGTTTCAATCTGCCTTGATGATATGGTCATTCCAACAACAAAACAGGCAAGAATCAAAGTTTCAGCAAATGAGGTCAAAGATATCCAGCGGCAGTATACCGAGGGTCTGATCACCGATGGGGAGCGCTACAACAAGGTTATTGATATCTGGGCCAAGTGTACGGAGGATATTGCCGGGACCATGTTGGGCAATATCGCTGTTGAAAAAATAACCTCCGAGAACGGGGAGGAAGTTGAAGTTTCATCATTTAACGCGATCCATATGATGGCCGATTCCGGTGCGCGGGGGAGTGCGCAACAGATTCGCCAGCTGGCTGGAATGCGTGGATTGATGGCTAAGCCGGATGGTTCAATTATTGAAACGCCGATTACTGCTAACTTCCGTGAAGGGCTGACGGTTCTGCAGTACTTTATTTCAACTCACGGTGCCCGTAAGGGTCTAGCCGATACAGCGTTGAAAACAGCAAACTCCGGTTACTTGACCAGACGTCTGGTTGATGTTGCCCAGGATGCCATCATCATCGAACAGGATTGTGACACGATTGATGGGATAGAAGTCTCCTCTCTGACCGAAGGTGGTGAAGTTATCGAACGGGTCGGCGACCGGATTCTTGGTCGGGTAGCATTGGACGATATTGTTGATCCGGTTACCGATAAGCTTCTGGTTGAAGCAAACCAATTGATCGATGAGGCACTGGTTGCAGTCATTGAAGATGCCGGAATTGAGAGGGTTAAAATTCGCTCTGTTCTCACCTGTAAGAGTAAGCGTGGTATCTGTGCTTATTGTTATGGTCGAGATCTGGCGCGGGGCCATCTGGTCAACCTTGGTGAGGCCGTTGGTGTCATTGCGGCACAGTCAATCGGTGAACCTGGTACTCAGCTGACCATGCGGACTTTCCATATCGGTGGTACCGCTTCACGGCGTGCTGAACAGACGGCATTGGAAGCACGGTTTGATGGTTCGCTCAAATTTATTGAATTGACAACGGTTGACAATGCCGAAGGTTTCCCGGTGGTTATGAACCGTAAAGGTGAAATTGCCGTTGTTGATAAGACCGGTCGTGAGCGTGAACGTTATTCAGTTGTTTATGGTGCCAGATTGACTCGACACGAAGGTGGAGAGATCAAGAGTGGTGAAATGTTAGCAGAATGGGATCCCTACACGGTTCCAATTATTACCGAGGTTGGTGGTGTTGTTCACTATGGTGATATAGCCGAAGGGGTCACGATGGAAGAGCAGGTTGATGAGGTGACCGGCCTTTCACGTAAGGTTGTTACGGAGGCTAAATCTGCCGACAAGCGACCACGGATAACTCTGAAGGGAGAGGATGGCAAAACTGTCAAGTTGCCAAGCGGAACACAGGCTCGTTACATGTTACCAATTGGTGCCAATATCTCTGTAGAAGAGGGGATGGTCCTTCATGCAGGAGCTATCCTTGCTAAGATCCCGCGTGAGACAACCAAGACCAAGGACATTACCGGAGGTCTGCCCCGTGTTGCCGAACTGTTTGAAGCACGAAAACCAAAGGAGCTTGCGGTCATTTCTGAAATTGACGGGGTTGTTTCCTACGGCAAGGATTCCAAAGGGAAGCGCAAGATTATTGTTACTCCTGAATTCGGAGATCCCGGTGAATACCTCATCCCTAAAGGGAAGCATATTTCAGTACATGAGGGGGACTCTATTCATGCAGGTGAAGAGCTGGTTGATGGGTCCAGCAATCCGCACGATATCCTAAGGGTTCTTGGTAGTAAGGAACTTTCAAAATATCTCGTCGATGAAGTTCAGGAAGTTTATCGTCTCCAGGGAGTTAACATCAACGATAAGCATATTGAGACGATTGTTCGACAGATGCTGCGGAAGGTGCAGATCAAGGATGTAGGCGATGCTAATTTCCTGATCGATGATCAGATTGATCGTTGGGTCTTTGAGGCGGAAAACAATAAGGTTATAGCTGCTGGTGGAGACCCTGCAATCGGTGAATCGATTATGTTGGGGATCACAAAGGCATCGCTATCAACGGAGTCATTTATCTCTGCAGCTTCTTTCCAGGAGACGACAAAGGTGCTGACGCAGGCTTCAATCCAGGGGAAAGTTGACTTACTCCGAGGGCTGAAGGAAAACGTTATCATGGGTCGTTTGATTCCTGCCGGAACAGGAGTTGCCAAGTATCGTTCTGCAGAACTGTTGATTCCGGAACCTGCAATTAAGATGGAAGAGCCAATTGAGATAGATGATACGGAAATAGAAGCACCTGTAGAGGCCGATTAGGGAGATTAAGTTATTAATTCTGAGCTCTTCTAGTCAATAAAGAATATTTTACAGGCAAAAGAAAGAGCTTGACAAAGCCAAAGCTGATTGATAATGTCAGCGGGTTTTTCCCCACGGAAATGTCAGTCTGAATGGCTGAAAAAATGCAAGAGATTTGGGAGAATCTAGATGCCAACAATTAACCAATTGATCCGCAATGGGCGCAAGAAAAAGGTTGTAAAATCAACCGCGCCAGCACTTAAGTCTTGTCCGCAGAGACGTGGGGTTTGTACTCGTGTTTACACAACGACTCCAAAAAAACCTAACTCCGCTTTGCGGAAGGTTGCTCGTGTACGTTTGACTAATGGGATTGTCGTAACTTCCTATATCCCCGGGGTTGGACATAATCTGCAGGAGCACTCTGTTGTTTTAATTCGTGGTGGTCGGGTTAAAGATTTGCCCGGCGTCCGTTATCATATTGTGCGTGGCACTCTCGATCTAGCTGGTGTTAAGGATCGTAGGCAGGGCCGCTCTAAATACGGCGCTAAGCGCCCGAAGTAACTTAAAAAGTCTGAGGAAGAGGACGCTATGCCAAGGAGAAGAGAGGTCCCTAAGCGGATCATCTTGCCTGACCCTAAATTCGGGGATCTGCAGGTTGCCAAGTTTGTTAATAATGTCATGGTAGACGGAAAAAAGAGTACCGCTGAGCAGATTGTTTACGGCGCTTTTGATTTAGTTGCCGAGCGTTCAGGGAATGACCCTCTTGAAGTTTTCAAGACGGCCATGGAGAATGTTCGACCAGTTCTAGAGGTGAAATCGCGTCGTGTCGGTGGCTCTACCTACCAGGTTCCAATTGAGGTGAGCCCATCTCGCCGCACTGCGTTGGCGATGCGTTGGATCGCAACTCATGCCAAGGCGCGGAGTGAAAAGACCATGCGTGAGCGTCTTGCCGGAGAGTTTCTAGATGCTTTTAATAACCGCGGCGCAGCAGTTAAGAAGCGTGAAGATACGCACCGTATGGCAGAAGCTAATAAGGCTTTTGCTCATTACCGTTGGTAGTTCAGTCGTTGAGATCAGGAGTATTTTGTGGCACGTAAGGTTTCTTTAGATAAAACCCGCAATATCGGCATCATGGCCCATATTGATGCGGGTAAGACGACAACTACGGAACGTATCCTCTATTATACGGGTGTTTCGCACAAGATTGGTGAAGTCCATGATGGGGCTGCCACCATGGATTGGATGGAGCAGGAGCAGGAGCGCGGTATTACTATCACCTCGGCAGCAACTACCTGTTTCTGGAAAGATCACCGGGTCAATATTATAGACACTCCCGGGCACGTTGACTTCACTATAGAGGTTGAGCGCTCGTTGAAGGTCTTGGATGGCTCAGTTGCGGTTTTTTGCTCGGTTGGTGGTGTTGAGCCACAATCTGAGACGGTTTGGCGTCAAGCTGACAAGTATGGTGTTCCAAGGATTGCTTTTATAAATAAGATGGACCGGACCGGCGCTGATTTTACCCGTGGTGTCGATATGATCCGTGAACGTCTTGCGGCAAACCCTCTGCCGTTACAGTTGCCGATAGGTTCTGAAGAAAATTTCCGTGGGTTGGTTGACTTGGTCGCCATGCAGGCGATTGTCTGGGATGATGAGTCTATGGGGGCAAAATACGAGGTTGTTGAGATCCCTGCTGATATGGCAGATGAGGTCGAAATGGCTCGTGAGGCGTTGTTGGAGGAGGTTTGCTCCTATGATGACGATCTGATGGAAAAATATTTAAGTGGTGAAGAGCTGTCCCTGGAAGAGATTAAAGAAGCTATCCGTAAAGGAACCCGTGATATCGATTTTTGTCCGGTTCTGTGCGGTAGTGCATTTAAGAATAAGGGGGTTCAGACTTTACTTGATGCGGTTATTGATTACATGCCTTCTCCACTGGATGTTAAGCCGATCAAGGGTATTCATCCTGATACAGGTGAAGAGTTGACACGCCCGGCGGATGATGAAGCCCCTTTTGCTGCTCTGGCATTTAAAATCATGACCGACCCATTTGTTGGCCAGTTGAGTTTTTTCAGGGTCTATTCCGGGGTTGCAGAGTCTGGTACAACGGTTTTGAATTCAACCAAGGGGCGGAAGGAACGTTTTGGTCGTCTGTTGAAGATGCACGCGAACAAGCGTGAGGAGATCAAGCAGGTCTACTCAGGAGATATTGCAGCTGCTGTTGGTCTGAAGAATACCACAACTGGCGATACTCTTTGTGATATTCAGAACCCATCACTTCTTGAGTCGATGGAGTTCCCAGAGCCGGTTATTCATCTCTCGGTCGAACCGAAGACCAAGGCGGATCAGGAAAAAATGGGGGTTGCTCTTGGTAAGCTTCTGGCTGAAGACCCTTCATTGAGAGTCAGAACCGATGAGGAAACCGGTCAAACCATCCTCTCCGGTATGGGCGAGTTGCATCTTGACGTTATTGTTGATCGGATGAAACGTGAGTTCAAGGTGGAGTGTAATGTTGGTGCCCCACAGGTTGCTTATCGTGAGTCGATTACTAAAACAGTTGAGGTTCAGGGTAAATTTGTTCGTCAGTCAGGTGGTCGTGGTCAATATGGCGATTGCTGGTTGAGGCTTGAACCTGGTGAGGCGGGTGCTGGTTTCGAGTTTGTTGATGCAATTAAAGGTGGGGTCATTCCACGCGAATATATCCCCGCTGTTGGCAAGGGAGCTAGGGAAGCGTCTGAAAATGGCGTCCTGGCAGGATTCCCTCTTGTTGATGTCAAGGTAACTTGCTTTGACGGCTCGTACCATGATGTTGACTCAAATGAGATGGCATTCAAGATTGCTGGTTCAATAGGATTTAAGGATGGTGCAAGAAAAGCAGGACCGCTTCTGCTTGAGCCCATCATGGCTGTTGAAGTTGTCGTGCCCGAAGAGTATATGGGTGATGTTATTGGTGACTTGAACAGTCGACGTGGTCGTGTCATGGGTATGGATTCCCGTGGTGGTGCTCAGGTCGTGGAAGCACATGTTCCATTGTCAAGTATGTTTGGCTATGCGACAGATTTACGCAGTGCAACCCAGGGGCGAGCAACTTATACGATGGTTTTTGATCATTATGATCCCGCACCAAAAGCAATTAGTGAAGAAA
>JAGLDI010000138.1 GCA_023145655.1 Desulfuromusa sp.
CGCCAGCGGATAAGTGACTGAAAGGTCGCCATCACGGTAGGCAAATCCACCCAGCCAGTGGTAGAGGACAAAACACACCGCCCCACCAGCAGCAAGACTAAGTAACTGCAATGTCAGTGGGGGAAACAGGCCAAAAGCAAAGGTCGCCAAAGTCATTAGACTGCCCGAAGAGAGGAACATCCACCAGATGAAAATAGTTTTGTCTCGACTCTGCTTGACCAGAAGATTCCACAGCGCATGCATCAGGGCAGAAAAAATTATCAGGAGTAGCGCCAGTGTTTCCATGGCGGGCATCATAGCTGATGACAATTGGGAAAGAAAGCGGCTTTACAGTTGCCGAGAAGACGCTATTATTCAAGCAAGAACCATAATATCCGGGGTTTCAACCCGAAAGGATCAGTTATGAGCAGTTTTAGAATTGAGAAAGATTCGCTGGGGAAAATGCAAATTTCTGAAGACGCCCTTTACGGAGCTCAAACCGCCAGAGCTGTTGACAATTTTCCGATCTCTGGAATTCCTCTGCCGCAGCCAATGCTGCGGGCTCTCGGACTCATCAAAAAACATGCGGCACAGACCAATCAAAGTTTAGGACTGATCTCTGCGGAAACCGCCGAAGCCATCATCCAAGCCGCAGTAGAAGTTGTTGAGGGTAAACTGGATGACCAGTTTCCGGTTGATATTTTTCAGACCGGATCGGGAACCAGCAGCAACATGAACGCTAATGAGGTTATCGCTAACCGTGCAACCCGGATACTCGGGCAACCTCTCGGCAGCAAAGCAATTCACCCGAATGATCAGGTCAACCTTGGTCAATCGAGCAATGATGTCTTTCCCAGTGCAATTCATATTGCCTGTGCTGAACAGCTACACCAGCAACTGCTCCCGGCACTGGAACAATTACTTCAGCAGTTTGCTGAAAAATCTGAAGATTTTAAAAATATCTTGAAAATTGGTCGAACTCATTTACAGGATGCGACTCCAATCAAGTTCGGTCAGGTATTTTCCGGCTATGCACGACAGATTGAACTTGCTCATGAACGTCTTACCATGAATTCCCGAGGACTTTACGAATTGCCCCTCGGGGGAACTGCCGTCGGTACCGGAATCAACACCCATCCTCAATTCGCCTCCCGAACAATCGCTGCAATCGCCAATGAAACTGGCCTGCCCTTCCGTGAAGCAAGTAATCATTTTGAAGCTCAGGGAGCAAAGGATGCCCTGATTGCGACCAGCAGCAGTCTGAAAGACTGTTCTATCTCTCTATTCAAGATTGCCAACGATATCCGTTTTCTGGGCAGCGGTCCACGCTGTGGTATCGGGGAATTGGTTATTCCTGCCGTGCAGCCCGGCAGTTCAATTATGCCGGGTAAAATCAACCCGGTCATGGCTGAATCGTTGATGCAGGTCTGTGCTCAGGTGATCGGCAATGACGCCACCGTTTCTCTCTGTGGCTTATCTGGAAATTTTGAGCTTAATGTGATGATGCCGGTTATGGCCTACAACATTTTACAGAGCATCGAGCTTCTCAGTCATGGAATTAAGGCTTTTGACGAAAAGTGTCTGGCAGGACTTCAAGCCGATGAACAGCGTTGCGGCGATTTATTGGAGCGGAGTTTGGCACTGGTCACTGCACTGGTTCCGGAAATTGGCTATGATCGAGCTGCCGATCTGGCCAAGCAGGCACATAAAACCGGAAGAACATTGAGGGATCTGGCATTGGAGGATGGGGTTGCTGCAGCAATATTGGATAAACTTCTCGATCCAGCTTCGATGACTGAACCGAAAAGTTGAAATTGAAAAGTCTTTAACGGAGAGACGCAGAGTCCGCAGAGAGAACCTGAAAGCTTTTGATTTAACTTATCCAGATCAGTTCAACGTCTGCAGAATCCCTTCACCCAGAACCTTGCGCTGCCAGTTTTTCAGCAGATCAATTTCAGCCAGATCCTGCTCCACAGTTGGATGCTTACGCGCCAACTCTTCCAACAGAGCATTATTAATCAGCACCCCCGGGTCAATTTCAAGCTCGGCAGATATCTGCTTACGCCACTCCTTCAAACGAATCACCCGTTTTTCTATCTGTGGATCCTTTGCCCGCCGTTCACCACGGGGGTATACCGGAAGAGCAGCGTCGGGCAGATCAAGGGCAGCAAGTATTTCCGGCAGAATCCTCTTGCCGTAGCGCCCGATCAACCGGGACGAAACCCCGGAGAGATGATCCATCTGGTTTACCGTTGTCGGCATCTGCCGGGCTATCTCCAATATTTCTTTATTACCAAGGACTTTGTACAGTGGGCAATCCCGCCGCTGCGCCTCTTTATCACGCCATTGTAGCAGGTTCTCCAGTACTGCCAGCTGCCGTGGTTTGAGGAGTCCCGCACCTTTGAAACGGAGAAACAGAAATTCTGGATGATCCGCAAACCGAACGGCCTCCATCAAAAGAAATTCTTCCTGTACCCATTCCAGCCGCCCTTTTTCAATCAGTTTTGTTTCTAAAATTTCGGTCAGTTCATGTAAATACTGAGTATCAGCGGCAGCATAGCGGATCATTTCCGGGGAGAGAGGGCGTCTTGACCAGTCGGCACGTTGGTATTGTTTATCGAGCTCAACCCGAAAATATTTACGCAACACATCGGCCAAACCAAATCTTTCCTCGCCGAGAAACTGACACGAAATCATTGTATCGAACAGCCCGTTGATCTCGATATCGAAATCACGCGACAGGCTACGGATATCATAATCGGCAGCGTGAAAAATTTTGCGGACCTGCCTGTCTGCCAGAACCGGTCGTAAACTACCAAGATCGGCACCCTCCAAAGGATCTATCAGAACGGTTGTATCGATAGTTGAAAACTGCAGCAGGCAGACTTTCTCCTGATAATTGTGCATCGAATCAGCTTCAAGATCGACAGCAATCACTGGATATTTTTCCAGCTCAGCAGAAAACTCTTTCACCTGTTCTGTTGTCGTTAAAGTCGGGGGTAAAGACATTTATTCTCCTGTCAGCTTTTTCAGCACTTTTTTGTGGGCACCGTGTAAAGCAATAATATTTAATTTCTCGGGAGACAACCAGTCATTCTCCCCTTCGGCCACTCCGGGCAAACTGTCAATTTTTACTCGGTAGATATCTGCCTGCAGCCGAAAATGGCTGTAAATATGTTGAATCTGCCCCATAGGTTCAGTATTGGGACTGCAACCAAAATCAGCACACAGTCTCGATAACTTTTTGCTACAGCTATCACCATCTGCCACACCGATTGCCGGGAATTCCCACAAACCGCCAAGAAATCCCTCAGCTAACCGGCGACGCACCAGATAGCGCCCCCGGTAATCAATCAACAGGGTGATTTCGTGCCTGGTGGGGATTTTTTTTACCTTCTGCTTCAGTGGCAACTGCTGTTCAAGGCTGAGCTTTTTTGCCAAGCAGAGATCAATCCAGGGACAGTCATCACAATGGGGCTGACGGGGGATACAAACTGTTGCCCCGAGATCCATAATCGCTTGAGTGTAATTGTGGACGTGATCAATCGGAGTAAGCTGTTCCGACCATCTCCAGAGCTGCTTTTCAGCCGAAGCTGAACGGGGAGGTTCCTGCAGAGCAAACAGACGACACAATACTCGCCGGACATTACCATCCAGAATTGGAGCGTGTTGATCAAAAGCAAGAGCAGAAATTGCCCCAGCAGTCGAACGACCCACCCCTGGCAGCAGCTGCAACGTTTCAACATCCTCAGGAAAACACCCTTTGAACTGTTCAACTACCAGTTTCGCTGCCGCATGGAGATTTCTGGCACGGGAGTAGTAACCTAACCCGGCCCAGAGATCGATGACATCTTCCAGTTGCGCAGCAGCCAAAGCTTCGACCGTTGGAATTTTTTCCAGAAAACGGTGATAGTAATCGATAACCGCTGTCACCGTTGTCTGTTGCAACATGATTTCCGACAGCCAGATCCGGTAGGGATCGCGGGTATTCCGCCACGGCAGATCGCGTCCGGATTGACCGTACCATGTCAATAAGCGTTGCGAATAATCTTCAGGATAAAAAGGGAGATCAGCCACTCTCAACCAATACCGTTAAGGTTTTCTCCATTTCTTCACGAGTCCCGATAGAGATACGGATTCCATGTGCAAGCAATGGGTCGGAAAAATATCGCACCAGAATTTTACGGGCAAACAGGGCGTCATAAATCCGTTTACCATCAGAGTCTGGGGGTTCGGCAAAGATATAATTTGTCTGTGATGGATTAACTTGATAGCCAAGTTTACGCAACTCTGCACTGAGCCAATCACGAGTTTCACAGATTCTGGCGACGGTTGACTGCAGATAATCCTGATCCTGCAACGCGGCTGTTGCTGCCACCAGAGCTAAACGATCAAGATGGTAATGGTCACGGATTTTATCGAGAGCGACAATCACTTCGGGACGGGCAACCGCCAACCCTAACCGCATCCCGGCAAGGGAGTAACTTTTTGAAAAGGTTCGCGTCACAACAATGTTCTTGTACTTCTTCACCAGTTCCATCGCCGAGACATCGGTAAAGTCAACATAGGCTTCATCAACCACCAGAATTCCCGCACAACGCTCAGCCAGTTCAATGATATACTCATTATCAAAACCAAAACCAAGTGGTGCATTGGGGCTGGTGAGGAAGAAAATCTTCCCTTCGTAAAGCTCCGGGAAATTAGCAATACGGAAGTCATCGGTCAATCCAAAGGTACGAACCTTCGCCCCTTGAATTTCAGCCAACGTTGCATAGTAGGAATAGGATGGATGGACATAACCGATTTCATCCCCCGCATCAGCAAACGCCCGGATCAGATTATTGAGCAATTCATCTGAACCGTTCGCCATAATCACCCAGGAGGGATCGACTCCGTACAGTTCCGCCACCACCCGACGTGCCACCTTGCTCCCGGCATCAGGATACTTGCGAAGCTTCTCCCCGCCACCCGCCAACTCAGCAATAATCGCTTCGACCACTTTCGGTGATGGAGGATACGGATTTTCGTTGGTATTCACCTTGATCCACCCAGCCTCATCGGGCTGGAAACCGGGAACGTAACCGGTCATTTCGGCAATATTTTTTCTAAAAGGAAGCATATTCAATACTCCTGCAGAACCTGATATTCTGTTGTCCTCCGAGCAGGGATAAATCCGGCTGCTCGTACCAGTTCGATAATTTCATCCTGTGACATCCGGAAAGAACACCCGGCGGCGGCAACAACATTTTCTTCGAGCATTGTACCGCCCAGATCATTGCCACCGAAAAATAGCGCAACCTGTGCCATCCGTGCCCCTTGCGTCACCCAACTCGCTTGAATATTTTCGATGTTATCAAGGACAATCCGCGAGACGGCCAGAACTTTAAGATATTCGATACCACTGGAAGCTTCGCCCCCCAGTTCAGTATTGTCTGGCTGATATGACCAGGGGATAAAAGCGGTAAAGCCGCCGGTCCGCTCCTGAATTTCTCGAATCCGGAACAGATGCTCAATAATATCGACCGGCTTTTCCGCACTACCGAACATCATCGTTGCTGTAGTGCGCATCCCCAGACGGTGCGCTTCTTCCATCACCCACGCCCATTTCTTCCAACCGATTTTGTTGGGAGAAATAACCTGACGGACTTCGTCCACCAGAATCTCGGCACCCCCGCCGGGAACTGACGCCAGCCCGGCCTGCTGTAACCGGAGCAGACACTCCTCCATGGTTAAATCAGAAAGTTTGGCAATCTGGATCACTTCGGCAGGCGAAAGGGAGTGAATCTGCACCTGCGGAAACCGTTCCATCAGTTCCCGGAACAGAGTCTCAAACCACTCAATTTTCAATGTCGGATGCAATCCCCCCTGCATCAGCAACTGGGTCCCATCGTACTCAACCAGTTCCGCCACTTTGGCGAAAATCTCATCATAGTCGAGCAGGTAGGCATCAGCAGCATCGCTACTCCGATAGAAAGCACAGAACTTACACTGAGATTCACAGACATTGGAGTAATTGACGTTGCGATCAACAACAAAAGTCACCTGGTTTTCAGGATGTTGCTGCTGCCGGATAGTATCTGCAAGTTTCCCGGTCTTGAGCAGATCAGCTTCGGTCAACAGCCAGAGGGCTTCTTCTCGATCAATGGGTATCCCTGCAGCAATTTTTTGTTCTATTGGTTCAAATGTCATTGTCAGTAAACCTTCAATTCACGATACAGCGTATCCCGTTCTACCGGGACTTTTCCGGCTTTGCGAATCAGATTAATAATCCGCTCTTTACCGATTACCTGCGGCGAATCAGCTCCAGCATCGTGGCCGATCTGTTCCTCAATCACCGTTCCATCGAGATCATTGACCCCAAAGCAGAGTGCCGTTTGGGCTATTTTAATTCCCAACATCACCCAGTAGGCTTTGACGTGCTGAAAGTTATCGAGATAGATCCGACCGATTGCCAAAGT
>JAGLDI010000139.1 GCA_023145655.1 Desulfuromusa sp.
AAATTCCTGTTTAATTCGGGAGATAAAAGCGAGGGCCGCATCAGGAGTATCGGTGGGTTCAATTGTTGCGATGAAGCGACTGTGTTTAACTTCAATTTCGCAACGGCATGTTGCGGCAGGGATCGGGTAGCGGGTTGTTGTCATTTGTTCTCAGGTTGAGGGTTTTGCCGCTTTCTCTGCCGTTCTTCGTGCCAGGAACAAATTAACATGATCGTCACACCCACACAGATGGCACTGTCAGCAACATTGAAAGCGGGCCAGTGGTAATTATACCAGTGGACATCGAGAAAATCGATCACTTCCCCAAAGCGGATCCGATCGAACAGGTTGCCTAAAGCACCACTGAGAATCAACCCTAAAGAAAAACGTTGCCAGTGCTTTTCCCTTGAAATTCGCCGCACATACCAGAGAATTCCAAGGGTCGCGGCACAGGAAACCCCAATAAAAAAAGGCAACCGGATCGCATTATCAGCAAGGATTCCAAACGCCGCCCCGGGATTTCGTACATAGGTCAGGTGAAAAAAATTTGTGATAATCCGTTTTGATTGTGACAGTTCAAAGTGGTTATCAATGTAGATTTTACTCCACTGGTCCAGCAGCAGACTGATGCCAGCAGTCAGAGTAAAAAGCCGGTATTTCTTCATACTAACCTGCGGCTAAAGCGGCAACACAGCGAGGACAAATAGTTGGGTGTTCACTATCCTGACCAATACCGGTTGCAAAGTTCCAACACCGCTCGCACTTTTCCCCATCTGCCGGGAGAACCTGCAATTTCAATCCGGGAATATTCTCCGCTTCAACCGCTGCCGGAAGATTGGTTGTCAATTCCACCTGCGAAACAATAAAATAGGTTGGCAGGAGCTCAAGATACTCTTCCATCAATTGCCGGTAACTTTCCGGGACATCAAGAAGGATTTTTGCTTCCAGAGATTGTCCAAGTTGCTTATCAGCACGGGCTTTTTCCAATTGCCTGGACACTTCAGAGCGAACTTTCTGCAACTGCTCATAACGCTCTTCCAGTTGTGAATCTTGGTAGTGTGAATTGTGTTGTGGAAACCCTGTAAGGTGGACACTGGCTTCCCTCTCACCCGGCAGCTTTTGCCAGATTTCATCTGTTGTAAAAGTTAAAACCGGGGCCAGCATCCGGGTCAGAGCATCAACAATCTGATACATCGTTGAACGGGCGCTGCGATAATCAATACTCAGCTTGGGGCTGGTGTAAAGACGATCCTTGAGGATGTCCAGATAGAATGCACTCAGATCGACGCTGCAATAGTTGTGCACCGCATGGTAAATAACATGAAACTCATATTTATCGTAGGCACTGTTAACCTTTTGCACTAAACGGCTCAAGCGGGATAATGCCCAACGATCCAACTCTAAGAGCTCATCATCGGCAACCATATCGGTTTCCGGGTTAAAACCCTCCAGATTACTGAGAAGGTAGCGGGCGGTATTACGAATCCGCCGGTAAGCATCGGACAATCGCTGCAAGGTTTCCTGACTGAGACGAATATCATCACGATAGTCGGTCGCCGCGACCCACAAGCGGATGATTTCTGCCCCATATTTGCGGATGATTTCTTCTGGTGCGATGATATTCCCCATTGATTTTGACATCGGGCGACCATCTTTATCCAAAACAAAGCCGTGGGTTAAAACTGCCTTATAGGGGGCACGATCCCGAGTACCGACCGATTCCAACAAACTTGAATGAAACCAGCCACGATGCTGGTCCGAACCTTCCAGATAGAGATCAGCAGGACTATGTAGATAGTTGCGCTGTTCACAAACGGCAGCATGTGACACCCCGGAATCAAACCAGACATCCAGAATATCGGTCTCTTTGGTGAATTTATCGTGACCACAAGCAGGACAAATCGTCCCCGGTGGGAGCAACTCACTGGCCTCATTTTCAAACCAGATATCACTGCCGGTCGCTTCAAATTGATCGGCAATGTAGTGCATCACTTTACCATCATCCAACGCCTCGCCACATTTTTCACAATAAGCTATGGTAATCGGTACACCCCAGCTCCGCTGCCGGCTGATACACCAGTCAGGTCGAGCTTCAACCATATTGTAGATGCGGTTGCGTCCCCAGCTGGGAATCCATTCAACCTGATCAATCGCCTGTAACGCTTTTCCCCGCAGATCGTTCTCTTCCATGCTGATAAACCATTGCTCGGTCGCCCGAAAGATAATTGGTTTTTTACAGCGCCAGCAATGGGGATAACTATGTTCAATCGAACTCTCATGGAGCAATGCTCCCACTTCGGTGAGTTTTTCATTGACTGCAGGGTTGGCATCTTTCAGTTTCATCCCACCAAACAGCTCAAGATCTTGCCGATAGCGACCATAATCATCAACCGGATTATAGATTTCCAGACCGTATTTCAACCCGACCTGATAGTCATCCTGACCGTGCCCCGGAGCCGTATGGACGCAGCCCGTTCCCGCCTCCAAAGTGACATGATCAGCAAGCATCAACAGGGAGTTACGATCATAGAGGGGGTGTTTGCAATTTTTGTTTTCAAATAGCTCTGCGGCAAAAGTTGCAATAACTGAATAGTCTTTAATACCGAGATTTTTCATCACCGCTTCGTAGAGCCCTTCAGCCAGAATCAGCACTTCACCATTGGCTTCAACGGCAACATAGGGGAGCTCAGGATTTAAGCAGATTCCCAAATTCGCGGGAATTGTCCAGGGGGTGGTGGTCCAGATAACAAAGCTGATGGATCGCCCCTCGAGATTGGAGAGGGCCTCTGGAAGCTCATCCACATAAGGAAACTTTACGTAGATTGATGGCGATGTGTGGTTGGCATATTCAACTTCCGCTTCAGCCAGGGCGGTGACGCAGGAAGAGCACCAATGAATCGGTTTTTTTCCCTTAAACAACGAACCACGCTCTGCCAGACGGGCCAGTTCACGGGCGGTGGTTGCTTCATAACCCGGGGTCATTGTCAGGTAGGGATCTTCCCAATTGCCAAAAATTCCCAGACGTTGAAACTCTTCACTCTGGGTTTTGACCCAGACTTTTGCATAGTCACGACATTGCCGGCGGAAATCAGCTTTACTCATCTCCCGTTTTTTCTTACCGAGTTTCTTGTCAACCATCAACTCAATCGGTAGCCCGTGGCAATCCCAACCGGGAACGTAGGGGGTAAAGAAGCCATCCATCCGCTTACTTTTGACAATGATATCTTTAAGGATTTTATTCAGAGCGTGCCCCATGTGCAGATGACCATTCGCATAGGGGGGACCATCATGCAGGACAAAACTCTCTTTTCCTTGATTGACTGTTTCAAGCTGATCGTTCAGGCTAATCCGCTGCCAATACTTAAGTTGCTCAGGTTCCCGATTCGGCAGGTTGGCTCGCATTGGAAAATCGGTTTTGGGTAGATTTAACGTATCTTTATAGTCCATGCTCGTATCTCTCCGCAGGGATTGTGATAGGTGACTATCTGTAGCAGGGCGTTGAAAAACGTTTTCGAGACCGCGAGTGCAAGGCGAAAATTGTCAAAAAAGCGCAGTTTACACTTGGTAAATGAGCATTTTGAGGTAATTTTCAACACAGCAATCACAACGCAGATAGTTTTTCAACCGCCTGTTAGAGTGAAATCAAGCCCGCAAGCTAGCAAATACACCGTTTAAGTTCAAGAAGAAAGGTGGTTACAGGGTTTATAGTAGTTTTTTGATACTCAATTTTGGTCGGAATAGTTTTTAACCTGCTTTGTCAATTTCACCCAGAGTAACCCGAGCCGTTCATGGGCCCAGTATTCACTTTGAGCCAGGCTTTTTGCCGATGGAAAAGTCCACCAACTCTTAAAGGGCTTACTCTGATATTCAGTTGGAGCGGGGATCGGATCAAGCCCCACCTGGTGAAACAGGAGCAAAGCCCGGGGCATGTGGGCCGCCGTTGTAACCAGAACCAGCGCGGAGTCAGGAAAGTTCTCAGCAATTACCTGCGCCTCTTCCATGGTATCTCTGGGACCATTAAGAACCATGATATCCTCTCCTGGGACCCCTAGAGATAATGCCAACTCTCGAAGCTTTTCCGGATAAGTTGCCGGGTCATTAACCATTTCTTGAAATCCGGTAAAAATTAATTTACTGCCCGGGTTCAGGTGATAAATCCGGATTCCTTCGGTCAGCCGTACAACCGCCGTTGGGCTGAGCTCACTGGTGACGGGCTGGTCATCAACTGATTGATGCCAACTGCCAAGGACCGCAATATAGTCAACTGGGAGATCGCGCTGCTGATAGCTGGGGATCTGGTTTTCAAGTTGGGAGATATAGCGATGACTTAAGGGGGAGTAGCTGGCGACGGACAATAGTGCCGTAGCAATAAAGACAACTATAATTCCCAACCAGCGGGTTTTTGGTCGTAACAGCAGCAGCAATGCCCAGAGCAGCAAGAGCAGAATAATCGGAACCGGCATCAGCAGGTCACCTAGAATTTTCTTCAACAGAAACAGATAGTGATCCATCAGGAGCTACCCCAGCTTGATAAGCAACAGAAACAAGCGGAACACTAGTGTCCCGTGTGGTTAGTCCGTTTGGTTAATTCTGAGCAATTTTGGCTGATGATAAGGTGCATCGACACAGGTCTAGCCACAGCTAAGCCGAGGAGACGCAACGTAGACAGCAGACAAAAGGGCCAGAATTAATAGATGGAATTAACCATATGGGACACTAACGCAATTGCTGCAATTGATCAATAATTCTGTTGTTTTTTCAGGCAGGTGTCCGCAATGCCGGGTGTAAATAGCGAAGAGAACCTAACTGCAGATCACATAAGGCCATGGCTGTTGACGTAGCAGCGGGGATGCTCATTTTTCAGTTCCTTTTTGCCCCATAGCTTTGCGGATGAATTCAAATCTGCTGCCGCTTAAATTTGTTAAAAAATATTACTTGCTAGCGTCCCGTTTGCATTCAAATAAATGTTCAGCGTCCAGACATTCCTGCCTTGAAAGTCCATATTGCCGTGCCCGAAGTTCCCAGCCCGCGATAATGTCGCACACTTTCTGGATAATTTTTTTGGCTTGTTTCTTATCCAACCGATAATACCCTGCAGTTTCAAGAATAATATCCATATCCGGCTGATGGCAGTCAAAGTCCAGAGCAAGGGCGTGCTCTTCTTTTTTGAAGGATGGATTCATGTCAAAAGCAGGTGCCAGTTTCCATCCTGCCGGAGTCCTTATGAACCCATGGTTACGTAGATGATCATCCCGGTTGGCGGTAGTAATATTGAAGACAACTCGGGTGAACAGTTCTTTAAGGTCAGTTTGCAGGGAATCTGGATCGCCAAAAGTCACCAGAAATTCTGCCAGCTCCAGATAACTGACATCATCGGTATCAATATGATTCAACATGGTCATGGCCGAGGTGAAAAAACGGCGGCTCTTCCCGTTACGGTCAAAGCGTTTCACTAAAAAGGTGTGGTAACCGTCACCGATCTGCATGAGTTTCGATTCTGGAACTGTTATCCCGCAATCAAGAGCGAGGTCATGAACCACCTTCTCCCAGGCAGCGACATTATAATCGTCATCTGCCGCTGGAAATTTAGCAATCCAGAGATGTCCCTGATTATCGACCAGATTCGCCTTGGGACGTGCCCCGCCGAGTGAGGCTCCCGGTGCAACAAGAACTTTCAACCACGCTTTAATTTTATCAGGAGCTACCAGTTTTTTTTTGGTTAGTTCGTAAGCGATCTCCTGAAGTTCGGCGATTCTGGTCACGGGAGGGGCGGATAATGCTTCATCGGCGAGAAAAATATCTTGTCCTGGCAGGCTGTAGCGCAACGCTCCCATGCGGGTACAGTCCTGGACTCCCAGCATAAAGTCCCACGGATTGAGAGCTCTGGACTTACGTTCCTCCTCTCTGGCGACTAAAGCCTCTCTACGCTTCATCAAGAGTTGTCCCCAGCGATCAGGACACGAATCCATGAAGGCGCCAAAATTTGATCCACCCGGATAAAATTCACCCGGTAACAGATCCAATTCAGGATCAAGTGGAAAAGCATGAGCGTGAAGCAGCCAATCGGCATTGTAAGCAAAGCTGATACTGCCACGATCACCTTTTGAGAGGGTGCCAATCCGTTGCCGAGGGCCAAAAGTCGGATCATCCAGCCATACCCATAGTTGTTCTCTTTGGGCTGCCTTTGCCATCACGATTTATCCTGCAAGATTGTCTTACGCGGAGCCCTTTTCCTTTGCGGCATGGATTCGTCTTGCAAACGGCGACCCAACTCATCTTCTTTAGCCACTTGGGCTAAATCGCCCAGCAGGCCAAGGACACGCAATACCTGCAAATAATGACCAAAGGCCACGGAAGGATCACCTTTTTCAATCTTATAGAGTGTCGGGCGGGAGATATCGGCTCTGATGCAAACGGTTTCCATAGAAAAACGCCGACGGAGGCGCGCATCTCTCAGTCTTTGTCCAAATGACTCGATTTCCCTCACTGAACCGGGATAGATGTGGAATGGTTTTTTTGCCATAATGATAAATATAAATATCAATAATAGTGATAATTGTCAATTATATTTATCGTTCAATGCGATAGATGATCAATTTCCCTCTCTCGCCATCGGATCGCTATATTGAGGTCAACTCTTCGGGTGAGGGACTTCCGTTATTGCAAACTATTTATCTAAA
>JAGLDI010000014.1 GCA_023145655.1 Desulfuromusa sp.
CTTGCCAATTTAACTCCGAGCCGGGCACAGATCATAGATAATGGAGCAACTAGAAATGTCACCAGTAGATTGACATAACCTAAAGAGAAAGGTACGCCGCTTGAATTCTGAATACCAAACCAGATGTAGCAGAGGACAGCAGAAAACGATGAGACAACAATCAGGGCACTGGAATTTCCTACCGCCAGATGAATTGGAAGCTGAAGAAATATCAACATCAGCGGGACGGCAACCACGCCACCGCCAACACCGAAAAAAGCAGAATAGAGGCCACCGGCAAATCCGACCAACAAAAGTGAAGTTTTCTTTGCCCGAGCCAGGTTCTCAGGGGGGATGTAGGGCTTATAGAAAAGTAATTTCAAACTGACCAGTATCTGCATCAACCCAAAATACATTTTCAACTTATCACCTGGGACCACTGCTGCTGCTGAAGAACCAAGAAGAGAACCAAAGACTCCACCGAGGGCTAAAAATGCAACCATATGCCAATCAACATTGCCCCGTTTACGATGTCCCAGGGTACTGCTGATTGCGGTAGGAAGGATAATAGCGAGACTGGTTCCAAATGCGGTATGAACAATTAAATCTGCAGGAAAATCAACAATGGCGAACAACCAGAGAAACAGTGGAACCAGGATAACTCCACCACCGATACCCAGCAATCCTGCGACAAAGCCCGCAAAAGAACCAAACAGCAAGATCAGTATTATTATCTGTGGTGAAAAAATATCCATATTAGCAATATTGACCAACTAAAAAGAGTGCCAACCGTAACTGGTTGGCACTCTTAAATAATGGAGGCCCCGAGCAGATTCGAACTGCTGATAAAGGTGTTGCAGACCTCTGCCTTACCACTTGGCGACGGGGCCGTTAAGTGTCGATTCAACGTGCGCTTTGAAGTACCAAATCGACCATAATGTGTCAAGTGAAATCCTTTAAACTATGGTTATTCCTCCAGCTGTTGCCAGTTTATTTGATGAATTGTTGGTGCACCATTATCACTAAATAAAGGTTTCAATCGGTTCCGGTCGTAATCTCCATCAGGAGTGATCAGACAGTCTTCATCGTGGACTGATTCCTTCATCAGGTGAAAGATTGAATTTAAGAATGGCAGTTATTTTCCGATCTATTACAACAGCAGAAACATAATTGACCGCAAAAAAAGTATTTATCACGCAGCAGTTCTGCGACACTGTCCCCACCGGCTCAGGTGAACTGAAGCCTGAACCAATCATCTTTAGAACCGCCTCTTTACAGGTCCAGATGCGGTAAAATTGCCGCCTTTGTCGGATGGTTGAAAAACCTTTCAGCGCAACGAACTCCATCGGACTAAAATAGCGGGCGGCCAACAAGTGAAAATTGAGATCAAAATCAACTTTTTCGATATCTACCCCCACTTCGGCATTCATCGCAACGGCAAGAATTGCTCGGGAACCTGAATGAGAGAGGTTGAAAGTCAATCCACTACTGTTTTTTGTGGCAACAAAGGGTTTGCCTGAAACATTGTAACTAAAATCAATTTCCTCCGGAGCCAGATCCAGATAGTTTGCCAGAAGTCGCCGTAAATGACCTCGGGCAATCGTAAAATTATGACATTTGAGTGGGTCAAGCAGTCGATCAGCACGTGCCAATTCATCAGCAGAGAGAAGAGCTCGCAGGTTTTCATATGTCACAGGCAAAGCATCCAGGGAAAAGCGCCAAAGATGTACTTGCCCGGAAAGAAGCTGTGGGAAATCTGTTGGATACTGCCAGGAACTCATCTTAATAGTCACATCAACTCTGCTGCTGCAGCCAACTACGTAAACGGCTCAGCCCTTCCTCAATCGAAACCTGTGGCTGATAACCAAAATCCTTTTTGGCAGCAGAAAGATCAAACCAGTGGGCGGTAGATAATTCCTTCGCCACAAATCTGGTCATCCGAGGCTCCCCGGAAAGGTTAAGCAGACGGTAGATAGTTTCGAGAAGGCCTCCAGCAAGATAGGCAAGACGGGGTGAAATTGATTTTTCTACAGCCGGAATATCGTCAGCGGCAAGAATTCTGTTGACCATATCCCATAAAGGTAACGGCTCATCATTGGAAATAAAGTAGCTTTTCCCTGCGACGACAGAATCAACCGAGAGTTTTTCTGCAGCAAGAACGTGGGCTTCTGCGGCATTATCAATATAAACAGTATCGACCAGACAGGGTTTCCCGCCGATCCGTCGTAAAGCTCCGCCCCTCCCCTGTTGCAGAATGCGTGGCACCAGGTGATTATCTTCCGGTCCCCAGATCAGATGGGGGCGTAATGCAACCGTCGCCAGAGATGAATCATTTGCGGCAAGCACCAACTGCTCCGCTTCAGCTTTAGTCTGTGGATACCAGGAGAGAAAATGGTCGGGATAGGGAACTGACTCGTCAATCCCGTCCATATCGGATCCATTAAAAATCACGCTGGGAGAACTGGTATAAATCAATCGGCCAATATCCAGTTTTCGACACGCCCGAATGATATTTTTGCTACCGATCACATTGGGCTGATAAAACTCACGATAAGTACCCCAGATCCCCGCTTTGGCAGCAACATGAAAGATCAGATCACACCCATCGGCAGCACGGAGTAACGCAGAAAGGTCAGCCAGATCGCCAGTGGTCTGCTCAACCTCAAGCCGAGTCAGTTCCGGGTAGTTATTCCGCGCAAAAGAGGCAACTTTGTAGCCTCGCTCAAGTAATAATTTGACAATCGCCTTACCGAGGAAACCACCGCCACCGGTGACAAGAGCTTTCATTTCAATTGCTCCGTTGCCCAGATTGCAAGTTTTTCCCGAAAAATCTTTGCATTATGGCGGATATCAACGGGAAACTGGGGGTGGATTAAAAAAATGTCAATATTTTTTGTCAAGGGATTAGCTTGCCCGATCTGCATAAGCTCATCAAGCAGGATCTTCTGTTCCTGCTGTTGTAGCTGTTTCTCCAGCTCGACACAGAGGACTGGTTGTTGAATATTCACTGCACCAATACCAACTAACGCACTGCGGTAAACTTGCGGATGGGTATTGAAGACCGCTTCACAGGGGATTGTAAACAGGGTTTCATCTATAGTAGTAACACGCTGCACCTTACGTCCACAAAACCAGATTCGCCCCTGTTCATCGCGATAACCGAGATCACCCATGCGGTGAAAGAAATCTCCGCCAGTACAGTTAATCTTTGCCAGCCGGGTCGATTCAGGGCGATTATAATAACTACGGGTGACCTGCCCCCCCCTGACGACAATTTCACCGATCTCACCATCAACAACCAGCAGATCATCCTGCCAGGAGGATATTTGCTGATCGTCAATCCGAATAATTTCAAGTTGAATGCCGGGAACTGGAAAACCAACGCAGACCCCTCTCCCCTGATCAGTGGCCAGATGGGTCTCACTCAGAATGACTTGGCTACCGATAGAACAGACTGGCAGCGCTTCGGTTGCGCCATACGGAGTAAACACCTCAACACCAGGGTTGAGCATTTCAACAAATTGTTTCAACACCACAGCAGGAACCGGTGCCCCCGCTGAGATAGCCCTTTTTAACGACGGCAATCGGGTCCCATTTTTCTCACCATAGAGAGCAAGCTGGCGAATCAGTGCTGGTGAGCCAAACATGGTGGTAACATTAAACCGTTTGATAGCTGTGATGATTTTCTCGGCATCAACTGAACCGGGACGGGTAAAATCCATTTCAGGAATAACCGAAGTCATCCCTAAAGCCGGAGCAAACAGAGCAAACAGAGGAAAGGTCGGCAGATCGATTTCACCGGGAATAATCTGATAGACCTCCTTTAATGCATCAACCTGGGCAACAAAATTACCATGGCTGTATACGGCCCCTTTCGGGACTCCGGTACTGCCGCTGGTGAAGAGAATCGCTGCAGTTTCAGCTGCTGCGACATGGGCACTTTCATAATGCTGTGTAACAGAAATGGGCCGAAGAAGTTTTGTCAGGGTTGTCCCCCCCCAGAACAGACGGGTTCCAACGGTCAAAATTATTTTCAGACTCTCTTCGCCCCAGCCAAGGAGTAATCTGGCAAGCTGCGCTTTGGGAACGGCGATAAAAGCTTCTGGCGCTGCTTCTTTAAGGCAAACCTTCAGATTTTTAATCCCCATGCCGGGATCAATCAGCACCGGAACCGCGCCAATCTTAAACAGGGCAAAGGTCAGAGCGAAAAATTCAAGACTCGGTTTGACCATCAGAACCGTCCGCACCCCACGCCGAATCCCGATTGATTCCAGCCCGACGGCAATCCGGTTACTCTGCTGGTCAAGCTCAGCGTAGGTTAAGCTTTGATAGAGCGCCTGTTTATGTCGGACATGTTTATAGGGGAAATGAACTGCAGCAGTAGCGGGTTGTTGCGCTGCCATACGGGGAAGATGGGCGGCAATATTATAATTATCAGCTTCGGACATCAGTTACCGAGCCGACTGTGAAATGGGATTATCCCGCAAAAAATTACTGATGATCGGGACAACCTCTTCCCTGGCATCTTCCAGAATATAATGACCACAGTCGGCAAAAGAATGAACCTCGGCACCAGGAAAGTACTTCTGCCATTCCGTCAGAAAATTGCGGTCAAAAACAAAATCCTTCTCCCCCCAGCAGATACAGATTGGCAACTTGATGAATTGTTCCAGTCCGGACTCAACCTGACTGATCAGATCATAACCTGGATCTGCGGGTTGCAGAGGGATATCCTGAATAAAACGTAAGGTCGCAATTCGATGTTGCCAATTGTCATAAGGGCTGCAATAAATTTTACGTAATTCTGCAGACATCCGCTTCCGTTGACAGCCGATGAAAGCTGCACCACGGGCAAACAGATTGAAGCCTTGAACCAGAAAGGGTCCAAGTTGGGTATTCCGACAAAGTTTGAGGGGCAGAGGAAACTTTTTAGTCGTAGGGAGATGAAATGCGGCAGTATTTAATATGACCAGCCGGGCAATCTGCTCCGGATGCCGAATTGCCCATGCCATCCCGATCATCCCCCCCCAGTCATGCAGCACCAGAGTCACTTTCTGCTTAAGGTTCAAGCTGGTCAGAAACGTGTCAAGATCATCAACCCGCTGTTTCAACGTATAGGAGTACTGTGAATCTGCCGGCTTGTCGGAGAGGCCACAGCCAATATGATCGGGGACAATCACCCGCTGTTTACTGCGTAGTTGACGAACCAGATTACGGTAATAAAACGACCAGGAAGGGTTCCCATGGATCATGATAACCGGTGCCCCCGCCCCCTCATCCAGATAGTGATATTTCAAACCATTCAGGTCAAAATAATTATTTTTGAAAGGGTATTCTGATTTGAATAGAGATGAGTTCATGATATTCAGTCGTCGTCTATGGATGGTTAAGCAAAAAAACTTCACTCGTAAGAGTATTCAGGGGACGAAATGCTTAAACTAGCACCATCCTTACATATCCCCGCAATACTACCACTGGATTGCCATCATCAGACAATTCAGGCCACTACCGATACCGAGAAATCCAACCAGGTCTCCGGGGCGGAGTTCATCACGTTCCCGAGCGATTGCAGCGGTAATCGGTAATGAAACGGTCCCCATATTACCGAGAAACTCAAAGGTGGGAAAATCCTTGGCCGGATCAACCCCGATAGTTTGCAGAATCAGCTTCTGATGAGCCTCGCCGACCTGGTGGCAGATCACCTTGTCAATCCGATCAGCAGTGATCCCCAGTTCACTGGAAAATGCTTCCCAGGTCCGTTTGCCCAGTTCCACACCATGCTTCATCACCGCTACTGCATCGGTCTGCATGTAAGGAATATGATTTTGAGGAGAATCACTCTTCATTCCCCAACGGCACAATTCATGAAATTGAGGTTCGGCAATATTGACTCCACCAAGCAACTTGGGACGCCTGAATGGGGAAAAAGAACCATCAGTCAACAGGACAGCTGCAGCACCAGATCCCCCAGTGAGGGTCGCAATGGAGGTCGAAAATAATTCAATAGAGGGGTGGGCTAACATCTCCCCGATCATGATCTCATTGATTTCCCGGGAGCTTTCGCAGGCGACAACCAGCCCGGCACGAATCTGTCCCAGTTCAATCCGGTTTGCGATATCGAGAACCCCATTCAACACCCCCAGACAGGCGTTTGAGGTATCATAAATAGCGGCATTCCCCTGAACACCCAAAGCAGCAGCAACCTGGCAAGCCGTAGCCGGTTCAAAATGTTCACGGCAAACTCCGGCATAGACAACTGCACCAAGATCCTGAGCATTAACCTCACCTGACTGCAGTGCCTTTTTAGCAGCTGCAATTGCACCATGAGAAATTGGAGTATTTGGTTTCCACCAACGCCGCTCCCGAATCCCGGTAAGGGCTTCCAATTGACCGGGAGCAATATGCAAGGCATCATACATTGGCCGTAAGCGGTTTTCCAGCTCTGCCGATGTTATGACAATCGGTGCCAGCTCATAACCAACCGACTCTATGTAAACACGTGAATATTTCATCTGATCTTTCGTTTATAGTAAAAGACTCGTCACATCAAAGACGTTTTGTAACATAAAAACCCCTGGCAGGTGAAGTAGTGCCTGGTGTTCTTAGCGCAATTGAAACAGCGCGTTGTTCAGTGCCTCTTTCATTACCTCCTCTAAGGAGGGATGATAGACCGGCATCTGCAGTATTTCGCCAACCGTCATTTTGTGTTCAATCGCCAACACCAGGACATGAGCCATATGTTCCGCACCACGACCAAATATCTCTGCCCCAAGGAGAGAGCCACCCTCCTTATCGACATAAACCTGAATCATTCCCCGTTGATCATTGTAAATTTCATGACGAGGCCCACGCGCCATCCGTGCCCGCCCAATAACCACCTGCTCAGAATCGAGAGAACTGTAAGTTGTCCCGACTGTCGCCATCTCCGGATCGGTAAAATAGATTCCAAGGCCAGGAGTCCTTTTGCCCTCCTTCCGGACGGGAAAAGAGATTGCACTTGCAGCGGCGACCCGACCTTCAATGTATGCTTCGTGCCATAACGGCAGATCTTCGGTCACATCACCGGCAACAAAGACCGGGGCGGTACCACACTGCATGGTCAGGGAGTCATACTCTGGCAGCCCTCTGTCATCAAGAACCAGACCACTGTTCTCAAGGTTCATGCTGCGCAGATTAGAGGCTCTACCACTGGCAAGGAGTACCCGTTCATAGGTTTTCACCACAGTTTCACCGTCACTAGTGAGATAGGTGAGTTCATAACCATCGGCAACCTTGGTCGCCTTGGTAAAGTTTCCCTGGGGAATAATATTGAGTTCCTGCTGCAGAGTTCGCAACACTTCGCGCTGCATGTCTGGATGGGTAAAAGAACCAATCCGGCCACTGCGCCCATAGAGGGTGGTCTCAACTCCAAGACGATGAAATGCCTGCCCCAGTTCCAGGGCAATAACGCCAAGGCCAACCACTGCCAGCGATTTGGGAAGATCGTCGAGCTCAAAAATAGTATCACTGGTATCAAGTTCATCTCGCAGGGGTTCAAAAACCGCTGAGACATAAGGGGTTGAACCGCAAGCAAGGATGATTTTTTTCGCCTTGACCCGTAACTTGCCAGCGACATCAATCGTCTGCGGAGCAACAAAGGTCGCTTTTCCTTCAACTTTGTATTGATCCTCGATGTTGTCAACGTAACTCAACACACTACCTACAAATTTATCAGCTCTATCCTGCTTCAGACGTTCAAAAACCCGCTTACCATTGACCTGATAATGGCCATCGATGCCAAAAAATGCCCCTTCATCAATGGCGTGGGCAAGATCTCCAGCGGCGATCAACATCTTACTTGGCATACAGCCAACCCTGGCACAGGTGGTGCCGTAGGGACCGTGCTGAATCAGCAGGAGACTCTCGGTTTTCTTGCGAATCCGGCTGAAAGCCCCCAACCCCGCGGTTCCAATACCGATAATGGCATACTCTACTTCACGCGTTTCCATCACTATCTCCCTGCAGGTAAAGTTTGATCGAAAAATCCTTCAACTGATAAATAATCTTTCCATCCACCGACAAAAAACCATCTGCTTTTAATGTTTTCATATCGTCATCAATTGCAGTAATGACGGCTTCTACCAGAATTATTTTATTGGTGGGAATAATTTGACCACGATAATTCCAGCTGTGTTTTTCACCGCAAACAACCGTCTCAAACTGTGAATTGATGTCAACTCCCCACTTTTTGGCAGCAACCACTTTTAACAGTTGCAAGAATGATTCAAGACCAAGAGAACCAGGGCAAACCGGATCTTGATAGAAGTGGGCCTTAAAAAACCATTCATCAGGATCAACAACTTTGCTGCCACGAATGTACCCCAGCCCTTGAGACCCTCCTGTGGAAGAAAATACTTCAATCTCATCCAGCATACAGAGTTTGCTGTCCGGATATGGTGGTTCCTCAGGATAAGCAAACTGCTCAGCACCAGCCGACTCTGTGTCAGTAAGCTGATGGAGGGTTGCCCCTTGCACCCCGACCTGCTGGGCCAATGATTCTTTGGAGAAGAAGCCAAACACCGTATCTCCCGTATAAACCGGCCCCTGTCGATCACTCACTGCAAAATCATAACTCTGAATAATCATCCCACCACTGCTGGCAATTCGGGTGATTTTTACTTCTATTGACAGAGTTCCCGAGGTTACCGTTACCGGACGATGCTGAACCGCATTGCCGTCGAGATTACGGAATGAAAGATCGGTTTCACTGGTCAAGGCAGAGCCTAGATAAGCTGCCAGCCAGCCACATGGCTGCAGAGCGATTTCAAGCAAGACACTGAACGGCATATAGGATTGTCGATTTGCAGCAAAATACCAGGCATCTGTCGGCACATCATATTCAGCGGTAACCGTCACCCCTTCCACCAGTTTCCATGGTTCCCCGTTGATCGCCACAATCCGATCCAGAAACTGAAATGGTGGGCCGGGAAGTCGGGCAATTTTACGCTGTTGATCAAAAACCCGGTAAGGTTCACCAAACGCGACCGATGGCTTGCCAATGGCAAAAGCAGTAATTTTATCGGTGTCGTAAAGGATCTGCTTTGCAGCAACAACCGGGCTCTGTGGCTGCCGTTGCCATAGTGCCTCAACTTT
>JAGLDI010000140.1 GCA_023145655.1 Desulfuromusa sp.
ATATTAACCCCCGTGGCAAGAACACCAATATATTTCAGTTTTGGTAACATGGCCAAGGTGGAGCCGGAAAGAACGGTTTTATTGGTCAGGATGATCTCGGCATCACCGGCTCTGTCAACAATCTGCTCGGGTGTGGTGCGTGGATGAATAGCACATGATCCCAGAGCTTTTAACGGAGCCCAGTCAAGATCTCCAGGGTTGAGGGTATAGCCGTCGAGAACAACAATTTTCATGGTCAATCCTTTCTTGTTACGATCCGCAAAACCCGCTAGGCAAAGCGATTATCTGAACGATGTTTTTTGACTTTGCTTTTGGCACGATCAAGCCAGCCGATTCTTTCAGCCGTGACGTGATCAAAATCAGGAACGTAGGGTTTAATATCAAGAATCGGAGTTCCATCAAGAATATCAACATTTTCAATCAGGAGTTGGTTCCCGTCAATATTAATAAGCCTGAGAACCGACAACCCGATAGCATTGGGTCGGCGGGGGGCACGGGTGGCAAAAATCCCGTGGCTGGCTTCATCCATAAACGGGGTTACGGTGAGTTGCGCGGCTTTGGCCCGATGGAAATGGTAGAAGACATAAATATGGGAGAACCCGTCCAGGTCTTTAAGCCCTTCAAGGTATTGCTCTTTGAGGGTGATTGTTCCTCTGATCCCATCAGCACCCGAAGGTTGAATTGGCATATCAGCAATATTTTTGTGGGGGCTGTCCAGTACCCCGATAGATTCATAATGGATCTGCATCTATTTCTCAGTTATTCAATAAAATATCCGGCAACCCGCCAGGTATTATCTGCTTCGAGCATGAGAGTCGTGGTTTCGGAAAGATGATCCTTGTTCTGAAACTTTGAGTCAAAGATGTAAACCATATATTCTCCATCAGGAACATTTGCTTTAGCGTCTACAGAGTCTTTGGTATAAATATAATTATTTTGTTTTCTTTCCAGTAGCTTCCCTGCAACAGAGCGAACCGCAGAGAGTTGTTTGACCCACTCCTGCTTTGAAAATTCATTTTTCACGTAGTCTCCGCAAACCTCCCAACTCTGCTCATATTGACCAGAATCGACCAACCCCAGAAAGTGAATTGCTGCAATAGTTGAGGCATCAACCCGCGGCTGATCTGGTTTGCGACTGATGCTTGGATAAATGATAATCCCCAGCGCGATCAGTAGAAGAAATATATGGACACGATATTTTCTCACGTTGAACCTCCAAAAATGGTGTGACAGGATAAATTTGAGCGCCTACTATAATCAGGATTATGGAACAGAGCAATAAATCTTGTGAAAAACATGGCCGTTGAGAGATTTTTTGTCCCTGTTGTCCAATCTGGATTTGAAATTTACCACCGCTAAATACTTCAAAATCGCCACGCATTCTGATTATAATAGCGTCACTCTCGGCAGGAGAGGTGATATCAACAGAGCCATATTTTAAGAACGTGGGGAACGAAACGCCTGAGTTAAAAGCTCTTGATAAAAAACTTGCCCCTCCCGGTCCTTGGCATAGCCAATCTTGGTTCTACCGATCATCAGAGAACAGAGGTCAGCGGAGTCTTCAAAAGTTATCAGGGCATCATCATCCAGGGCAATTGTTTCCCAGCTCATGTCGTCGCTGTCTTCGCCTCTTCCCGGCATATTGCCGTTCAGCCAGTCGGCAAACTTGTCAATCAAGTCCCGGTGGATATACGCTTGAAATCCAGCTGTGTTGGTTTTGCAAAGACCTGCAATATTGTCGATCAGCTTTTGTTCCACAACGGCTCGAGAATCATGCTTGAAGGTATTGATGACTTTAACAATGATAAGCGTTATCTCTCTGTCGGTTTATTTTGCTGTCACCTGATTCTCAAATTGAATAGTTACGAATATCTCAGCCAGGAACATCTCAGTTGCCATTCACAATTATCCCAAACCGTTAGCGAATCATTCCCCGACTGAGAAGAGCCGCACGTAGCGATTCTATTCTGCGTCGATTAACCCCAAAATCTGAATACCCTGAACGTGCTGCAGAGCGGACCGCAATGATCTCATTGGCGGGACGAAGGTGAAGTTCAAGGTCATCGACAAAGCCGAACAGGAAACTACGACACTCAGCATGAAGATAATCTTCCGTCTCCTTCATGATACGGGTACGAGGCAACTCTGACACAATTTCCCGAACCACCGGCCATACCTCGTTGGCAGGTTTCACCAGTTGAAATGGTGCAATTATGTGGTCACTGTCATGGTCATCACTGGAAAAACAGTTAGGTGATGACGGGCATGGTCCCAGCTTGGAATCAGAGAGTCCGATGGCTGAGGGGTGCTTATCTGAACAGGAAAAAAGTGGGATACTGACTATCACGAGCAGGGCTCCGATGCTGAAAATTCTGAGAACGGACATGTTTTCTCCACATTTTGACAATTAACCTGACTGCTGACGGTATTTACAACTTCACCCTGAAGCAGTGAATGAATCAGTTCAATATTTTATTTAAAAATTATTCCAATCCCCGTTCATAGTTAAATTTGCTGCTCCCCTGCGGATCATATCCCTGTTTGATGGCATCTAAAACCTGCTTCCCCGGTTGGCTGAATGGGCCAAGGTGGGACAGGTCAATAATAAAATTATGGCAACCAAAACTTTCCAACTCCGGCAGATTGGCGATGAAAGAAAAATCGGTTTCACTATTCAGCCAGGTCAACCCCTGCCGCTGTTGCACCCGGTAGGCATCGTCACGATCAGAAAGAACCGGAGCATCGGAGCGGACATTCTTGATCTTAACCCGTGAGGTGAGCAGTGACACGCTGGCATACACAGTCATGGCGGTTGGAATTGGCAACTGATGACGTAAAATATCGGCCAGATTCTTCCGGTCATCTTCGATGTAAAGTTCCGCCTCTTTGATCCCGAGTTCTGCAAGTGCGGCAATTGCCTGGCTGTTCAGAGAGAAGAGGCGGAAGCTGCTGTACAGATTCAGTCCCTCAATTTTGTCGAACAGGGGAAAATGGCCAAGATTATTGAGACGGTAATTGTTGAACCCCATCTGTGCCAGTTGACGGATGGCATTACGGATGTCGGCCCAGTCTTTATCAAAGATAACAAAGGGGATATCCCAGATCAGTTGTTTAGCCCGGCGAGTCAGTTTATGGGCATGTTGCAAATTATACCCGGTCAGAGGAACCAGAATCTGCTCAACCAACGGATCCTTGAGGATTCGCTGCTCCTTTGAATCTTTCAGCTGTATCCGAATCTGCCGTTTTTCTGGTCGATGGATAGCGAGAGGAAAAAGTGCTTCCCGGGCACTTTTTAAATGTGCCGTTCTGAGTTGTTGTCGCTGCGGCTGGTGGTTCTTACGCAACTCCGTATAGAGATCCCGGCGGATCTGTTTCAGCTGTTTCGGGGGAATAACAATCTCAGGAAGTTGGCTGCATTCCAGTTTGCCCAACCTGAAAGGCTCTTCAGCGGTCACGGCAAAAGTTTGCTGGAGGATTTTTTTATCGAGAGCCTTCTCTCTGGCAGGGAAACTGTCAATTGCAAATTGGAACTGTTGGGTCTCCAAACCAATTGTAGCGCTCAGTTGAAGTTGCTGTGGTGTCACTTTGATCTGTAAATCAACCGTCTCTGCCGGGGGACGAACATTGCTGAGCTTCCGGCGACAGGCAGAATCACTCATGGAAAAAGCGCTAGGGGAGGAGACCATAAAAACACTGTCGCCCACATTAAATTGATTGATAAAGGTTGAAGGAACACTGACAAAGCTATGGGCCGGAACCTTGTTGACGGTCCGTTTATCCAGCAGCAACTGGCGGATCGTAAAGGCAGTGCCACTTTTATCGATGGCGGGCTGAACTCTCAGCCGGGCTCCAAGATGGAGCCCCTCTTTGGTTTTGAAGCTGATTTCGCCACCACGGACCCGACTGATTTCACCGAGAAATCTTCCGGTGGCCCCTTTGTGTGATGGAATCGCCATATCACTGGGTTGCCCTCCCGATAAAAATCCTTTGGTGGGTTGTCGACCAAAACTCTCTTTCAGCAATATTTTAGCCTCTTTCAGAACCGCTTTCCGCTGTTCTGTCGGGGCATCAAGGACCCGACGGTAAGCTCTGATCACCTTATGGACGTATTCGGCACTTTTCATCCGCCCTTCAATTTTTAAACTGCAGATTCCAGCCTGTTCCAGTTCGGGCAACAGATCAATGGCAGAAAGGTCATTGGGGGAAAAATAATATCCTTCCTGCTGACGGTAGCGGTGATTGCGGCGGCACGGTTGGGCACAGCGTCCGCGGTTACCACTTTTGCCACTGAGAAATGATGAAAAATAACATTGACCACTATAGGAGAAGCAGAGGGCACCATGAATAAACTGTTCCAGTTCCAGAGTTGTCTGCTGACGGATATTGGCAATCTCGGGTAGCGTCATTTCCCGCGCCAGAACACCCCGGGTAAAGCCCATCCGCTCCAGCATTTTAACTCCAGCAGCGTTATGGATCGTCATTTGTGTCGAAGCATGGAGCTCCAGTCCCGGAAAATGGTCTTTTGCCAGTTTCCAGACGGCCAGATCCTGAATGATCAGGGCATCGACACCAATTTCTTCCAGTGCCCCCAAAGTATCGATCAACTGCGATAATTCATTCTCCTTTACCAGGGTATTCAGGGTGATATAGAGCCGTTTGTTTTGCTGCTGCAAATAATAGGTGATTTTTTCAATCTCTTTCAGACTGAAGTTTTTTGCTTTAGCCCGGGCAGAAAATTCCTTCAACCCGGTGTAAACGGCATCGGCACCGGCATCAACTGCGGCAAAAAAAGCTTCCATACTTCCCGCTGGAGCAAGCAGCTCGGGGCGTTGTGATATCGATGATTTCAAGTTTATTGACCTAACAGAAGTTCAAATTGCTGCGGGTTAAAACCGGCAACATGGTGACCGTTAATCCAGAATTGAGGGGTCCCATGAACGCCGATTTGTTTCGCCGCTTGACGGTGAAGATCAAGTCGGGTGTTAGCGGTGACAACCGGAACGGGCTGGGTATCAAATTTGCCGCTGAAGACTTCCTCGTAGGCAAGGCCTGGATCTTTGGCGGCAAGAATATAACGTGATTTAGCCGCAGAATGAGGATGAATATTGTCCAGAGGAAACAGAAATACGTAGCGGGTGACATCAGCTCTTCCGGCAAAAAAAGCAGAGCTTTTACGGCAATAGGGGCAATCGGGATCGGTGATCTCAATGACTTGATTGGGTCCCTCCCCGATTTTAATCGCCTGATCAAGAGGAAGATCCTTCAATTTGGTCGCCATGAAGCGATCTTTGCTCTCCTGAGTCAGATTACGGGTATCATCGGTCCAGAGTTCACCAAAAAACATATTTCCAGAGATGGGATCATAATAGACAATCTCTCCACCCTCAACAATCACCTCATAAACTCCGGCAACTGGAGTTTGGCTGATCTGCTGATATTTAATCTGTGGATAATGCTTGACCAGAGCTGTCGCGATATCCGGCCGCTGCTTTTGCGGTGGCACAGCACAGCCACTCAAAGAGAAAACTATCAACAACAGTGGCAGTCCCAGCATCAAACGTAACATAATAAACTCCAGATCTGATTAGAATGGAAATCCATCTCCACAGAGCATACACCAGACGACAGCATAGGAAAAGAGGTGCCATGATGAGCTATTGAGCTAAAATTGAAATTATGTTCTACTCTCGGATCATTTGTTTCATAAGGAGGAATAATTATGCAGCGGTTTGCTTCTGGTTTGTCTCTGGTTTTGATGTTGTTATTTTCAACCACTCTCTTTGCGGCAGCCCCCCTTGCTGCCTGGCAGCCAAAATTTGATCCCAGTGGGGCAGAACATACTTACCTCCTGTCGACGGTCGGTCATCCAGCCATAGAGGGAGCAACTGTTGGCTACCGGATTCGTGATCGGGTCTGGAAAGAGAGCGATGGTCGTCTGTATGTCGATTACCGTCCAATCTCTCAGCTGGGTGGGGAAAAGGATGTCTTAAACAAGCTGCAGATGGGTGCGGTTAATGGGATGCTCTGCTCTTCGGTTCTGGCACCGAATATTTCTCCCCGTCTCGGAATTGTCAACCTTCCATTTTTTATCGACAGTTTTGCTAAATTGGAAAAGTTTCGACAAGATGAGGACCTTTTCCGCGAGTACGGTGCAGGTGCTGATGCGAAAGGGATAATTGTTGCCGATTTTACCGGTTATGGGAGCTACGGCTGGGCAACCAGAACACCGGTCAGGACTCTGATAGAAGCCAGAGAGCAGCTATTCCGTATTGCTCAGGCTCCGGTTAATGTTGATTTCTATAAAGCCTGGGGCCTTCAGTTTACCGTCATGCCCTGGCCCGACGTCCCGCAAGCCCTGCAAACTGGAGTGATCAGTGGTCTTGATCACACGCCAATTGTCTGCAATATCACTAAAAAATTTACCGTAGTGAAAAATTATACAAATATCAGTTATGCTCAGGGGCTCTATATTCATCTGATTAACAAGCGTTGGTTCAACCGTTTGCCAGAAGATTTACAACAGATATTGAAGCAGGCAATTAAAGAAGAGAGTCAAAAGGTTCGTGCCTTAACTGAGCAGCAACAGCATGATCAAATTGCCGCAGCTAAAGCCAGTGGAGTGGTATTCTATGACCTCTCTTCCGCTGAAAAAGCTAAATTGGTAGAACTCGCCGAGCCGGTGATACAGAAATGGGCAGAAAAGATTGGTCCCGATTATTTGAATAAAGTACGAAAGGATCTCAACGATTGATTTCTCGATAAAATCATTTTCTGCAAAAAAGCCCGGATGAAATTTTTATCCGGGCTTTTTTGTTTTGCAAGAAGCTCAGATTAAAACTTGACCCAGAGCAGATAAAAAGCTATCTTTCACGCATAACTACTTGATTTTATTGATAATTAACTTTTGTTTGTGATGACGAAACATAATCTGCCATTTTACCCTGTTGAGGAGGTTTCAGATGAAAAAGGTTTTTGTTTTACTGTTGATGTTGGCATTGTCTCTACCGGTTACCGGGATAGCAGCCGGGAAAAAAGATCCATTGGCGGCCTGGCAGCCAA
>JAGLDI010000141.1 GCA_023145655.1 Desulfuromusa sp.
TTTTGATCCGAGTGGGGCTAAGTACACCTACATCCTTTCCAATATTTCCCATCCAGTGATCGAAGGGGTTGCAGCTGGATACCGGATTCGCGATAAAGTCTGGGAGCAAACCAATGGCCAGATCTATGTTGATTATCGTCCACTGGCCCAGTTGGGTGGCGAAAAAGATGTTATCAGCAAGCTGAAACTTGGTGCGGTACAGGGGATGCTCAGTTCTTCGGTTGCTGCAGCCAACGTGGCAGATCGCCTTGGAATTGTTAATCTTCCTTATGTTATTGATACCTTTGACAAGCTGGATACTTTTCGTAACGATCCGGAACTTTGGCAACCCTTTTCAGAAGGGGCTCTGTCCAGAGGTATTTATGTCGCAGATTTTACTGGCTACGGCCCTTACGGCTGGGCAACAACAACTCCAGTGGACACTTTTGCTGCTGCAAAAGGGGTTAATTTTCGCATTGCCCAAGCTCCAGTCAATATGGATATCTACAAGGCGTGGAACCTCAAGTTTACCGTCATGCCCTGGCCGGATGTTCCACAGGCTCTGCAAACCGGGGTTATCTCCGGACTTGATCATACTGTCATTGTCTGTAACATCACCAAGAAGTTTACCATTGCCAAGTCATTCACCGAGCTGAACTATGCCCAGGGCTTGTTTGTCCATCTGATCAACAAGCGTTGGCTTGATAAGTTGCCAGCAGATTTACGGACAACTTTCCTGGCTGTTATCACTGAAGAGAGTGCAGCAACACGAGAAGCAACACGTAAGCAGTACGATGTCCAGGTTGCTAAAGCAAAAGAGGCGGGAGTTCAATTCTACCAGTTGTCCGATACCGAAATTGCAGAGCTGAAAAAACTTGCTGAACCGGTTCTGGAAAAGTGGGGAAAGAAAGTCGGTCCCGATTATTTAGCCAAGGTTCGAGCAAAGCTTGGCAGTTGATTACTAAATCTGTATAATCGGCACGTTTTAGGAGCCGGGGAATGCTCCCCGGCTCTTTTTTATTGTCGACTGATAAAAACCTTCTCTGCCGAATCATCCGCGAGCAGAATTTGACTTTGCCCTCTCCCAGAAAGAGCAATAGATGCTGAAAAAAACCTTTAAAACAATCGACCGGGGTTTTCTTTTTATTGAGGACTGGTCACTGTTTATCAGCGTCAGTGTGGCTTTGTTAACAGCAATGGCCAATGTTATTTTACGCAAAGCGACAGATAATGTCAGCCTCTACTGGTCAGATGAAGTGGTCCGCAAGGTGATCTATTTTTCTACCTATATTGGTTGTGTCGCTGCAATCCGCAGTCGTTCACTGATCCGGATCGATGCTTTGCCGCAGATTTTTCCGGTATTGAAAAAACCCTTGACGTTATTTTCACACCTGGCCGTGCTCTTTTTCTCCGGAATCATGATCAATCTTGGCTGGAAGATGACAATGATGATGTTTGAGGATGAATACGCCAAGACCACCACCCTGCAGATTCCCGAATGGTATTTCTATGCCATCCTCCCGATTATGGGGGTGATGATGTTTTTGCGAACCCTGATAGTTATGGTTGAAGACTGGCGCAGTAAACAAGATGTGATAGGAGAGGAATAACCATGGATTCCAGCTACCTGTTGATTCTTGCCCTGCTGCTTGGTTGCCTCGCCACAACCATCCCGGTGTTTATGGCGCTATTTTTTACCGGAACATTCGGGCTGGTCTATCTGCTGGGGATTGATGCCCAGATCGTTATCGAAGTTCTCTATCGCAGTATGGACAAGTTTGCCCTGGTGGTGGTGATGTTCTTTGTCTTGTGCGGCAACATCATGACCACCGGGAGTATTGTTGAAAAGCTGATCAAAACTGCCAATGTGCTGGTCGGTTTTCTCCCCGGCGGACTGGCGATGGCCGGAATTCTGGCCTGTGGATTTTTTGGAGCAATCTCCGGCTCCACTGTTGCGACCGTGGTTGCAATTGGCGGCTTCATGATTCCAGCATTGGTTGAAAATGACTACGATGAAAAGTTTTCCGTCGGGATTATGACTACCGCTCCGATTTTGGGTGTAGTTATCCCACCCTCTATCGCAATGATCCTTTACGCCATGGTCAGCAATGATCCCCTTGAGGCGCTGTTTCTCACCGGATTCGTCCCCGGATTGATGATTATGGTGGCAATGAGTTTGTACGCCTATATTGTCTGTAAAAAGAAAGGACTGAAAACCACCAAACGGCCGACACCAAAAGAGGCTTTGAGCGTTGTCAGAGAAAGTATCTGGGCGCTGTTTCTGCCGGTGCTGATTTTTGGCGGGATCTATTCGGGAATGTTTACCGCCAATGAAGCAGCAGTCGTCGCCTGCTTTTATGCTTTCTTTGTTGAAATTTTTATCCATCGTGACATGAAATTGCTGGACGTAAAACGGGTGGTCGTTTCTTCAGCAGTAACCTCTGCAACCTTGTTGATTATTGTTGCTGGAGCCTCAGTCTTTGGTGAATACCTGACCTTTGAGCAGATTCCCAACAAGATTGCCACTGCGGTTGTCAGCAGTATCTCCTCCCCCTGGGTTTTTCTGCTGGCCGTTAATATCCTGCTGCTGATTATCGGCATGTTTATGGATATAATTTCTGCAACCCTGATTCTGACCCCGATCTTTTTACCATTACTGAGCAAGTTCGGCATCAACACCATGCACTTTGGTTTGCTGATGACCATCAATCTGGGGATCGGCTATTGTACCCCGCCCCTTGGAGTCAGTTTGTATATCTCCGGTGCCATCGTCAACCGTGATCTGGTTTACGTCTCAAAAGCGGTTATGCCGTTTCTGCTGATTCAGATTGCCATATTGATGATTCTGACCTTCTGGCCCGATCTGGTTTTGTTTCTACCCCGCTGGGTTTATGGGTGATAGAGAGGTTTTATACAGCGTATCGAGGTTGTTATCGTCGCTGTTTAGAGCTGCGGTTGAAAATAAAATCCGCTCAATCACTTTTCCGGGGATCAGCTGCGGTGTCTACCATTTTCCTATCGCTCAGGCGGCACAGATTGCGGTTCACAAAGTTGAGATATTTCTAGAGAAAACATGACCTTGGGAAAAGTGATCTTTGCCTGCTTTGGCGATGCAATTCAAAACACCATCGAAACGGCACTGAAGGTCCGTCGCTAAAATTATTGATAGGACGAGTCATAATCAACGACTTGTACCACTGGTCATGGATAGATTCTGATCTGGGATGCTGGAATGTCAGAGATAAGTATGGTGTCCCAAGAAATCCTCATCTGGCAGGTTGATCACGCAAGACTTACTCTGATCGTAAAGAAGAGTTTGAAGAATGAAGTACTGTTTGAGGGAAGAAAAAAAAACAACACTCTGGAGATGTGTGCTGTGTAACTTAGGTTATATCCTTGCTCTCCTGTTGATTTTATTTTTAATGGATATCGCCTACGCCTTTTATAATCCCCATTATACTTATGTTCGTTTTACTGGACATGAGAGGACTTTGATTTCATTCCTGCTGGTTTTGTCTCTTAACAGAAGCAGAGGAGTTCGTGTTTTTTTTCTTGTAATTATCTTTTTGTCATCTCTGATCCAGTTTCTTCACTTTCAATATTTTGGCAATCTTGTTCAGCCCATTGAATTTTATCAGTTTTTGTTCAATCTTCAAGAAGTTACGGAATCCTATATGTATGCCATTGCAACGGCATTTGTCCCTTTGGGTTTGGTTTCAGTAACTTTTTTTGTGGCGATTTTTGTGAATAATTGGTTTCAGGGGAAAATGGTTTTTTTTCGTTTTGGAATGATCCTTCTTGTCCTGTTTTTTTCCTATCAAATAGCTTGGAGTTATTCATATTTACGTCATAATTCAGGGCGCATAACTCATCATTATATGAAGAAAATCTATCCGCGTCCCACAGCTCTTTCTGTCACTAATTTTCAGCGGAGTTTTTTCTGTTTTATTTCAGGAGTTGTTCCACAAAAATTTTTTGGAAGTAAACAGAATTATCCTGTTCTTGACCCTCCCGATCTTGAGGAGATTCTACCTAAGAGAACTGTCGTTCTTGTTATTGGAGAATCTCTCCGTTTTGATCGCCTTTCCCTCTTGGGGTATGACAAACCAACAACCCCTCAACTAGATCAGCTCTATGCAGATAAAGAAATATATGCAGACTGGATTTATGCCGGCGGAACAGTAACAAAGACTGCAGTATCGGTTGTCTTGAATCGACTTAAATATCCGGGAGACTCTGCGCTGACCAGTCGGCAAAAGAATAGTTTATTTAAGCTTGCTAAGGATAATGGGTTCACGACTTACTTTTTCTCTGCACAGAAGAAATCAAAAATGAGTTTTCTTGATAGCCTGATCTGTAAAAAATGCATCGATCACTATAAAAACCGGACTGATTATAAGAATGAGCATGCTGGAGCATCAAGATATGATGATATTCTCTTATCTATTACGGAAGAAATTGACTGGAGCAAATCGTCATTTGTCGTTTTGCAGCAACGGGGATCTCACAGCCCCTACGCAAAACAGGTTCCCTCTAAATATAAAAAATTTGAAAATGATTACGATAATACTGTTTTATACACGGACTATATTTTAGCCTCCCTGCTTCGCAAAATCAGGGGAAAGTGCAAGAATGACCTCTATTTTATGTTTGTTTCCGACCATGGAGAATTACTGGGTGAAAGCGGGAAGAATGGTCATGGTTGGTTTGAAAAGGAGGTTTATAAAATCCCTTTTATTTTCTACGCGGATAGGAAAAATAGAGAAATCCTTCCGAAAATACGGTCTCAGTTTGATGTCAGTAATCTGGTTGCAACAGCTCTTGGTTATCGGGTGCAATGGGATCCACCTGATGAAGACCTCTATATAAACGGGCCGGATTTGAACGCTTTGGGGGGTTACCTGCATCTGAAAATGGCCGGAAAAAAAATTCTGAAAAAAGAATTAGTTCGCTAGGTGGTATAAAATTTAAGGGGGGCTGTTCTAGATAGCTAGCCCATGTATTCCTTAATGAGTTGTTTTAACTGGGATAATTGTCAAAAGCGGTTATGCCGTTTCTGCTGGTTGCAGATTGCCATATTGATGATTCTGACCTTCTGGCACCCTCACGCCACCAATCGAGATAACGTATCCCGATGTTGGGATATTAAAACCGTCTTGATCGCGAAGACTCTCAGCAACTCGAAGGGCCATCCGAATAGGTCCCCCAATCTTATCTCCTGCTGCTAAACCTAACAGAACTCCCATGGTTCGGTCTTCAATTTCTTCCATCTGGTGATCTCTCGTATTCTTAACGTTTTTGTTAAGATTTGTCTTTGTTTGT
>JAGLDI010000142.1 GCA_023145655.1 Desulfuromusa sp.
TTAAACACACTATATTTCGTAGGTCGTGAATATAGACCACTACATATAGTGCCTGTCAAGTTGAAAAATATAAAAAAAGGAATTAGTGAAAAAAGCAAACAGGTATGGGAAAATATCATAATCGGGCCGGAGCATTGACTTTATTTCTGCTTAAAAAAGACTCTTTTTCAACCTCGTCGAGTTCTCCTTGTCGTCACCCTTAATTTTGAGTATTCTGCCTGTTCTCCCTTCAATGTTTGGACCATATAATGGCAACGGTTAAACCGATTTATCTTGATAATGCTGCAACCAGTCACCCCAAACCGGAATCTGTCTATCTGGCTGTCGCGGCAGCATTGCGTGTTGGGGGGAGTCCTGGACGGGGCAGTCACCATTTGGCTACGACTGCAGATCGTTTAGTTTTTGAAACTCGTGAACTCCTTGCTGATTTTTTTAATGGGGGACACTCCGAACAGTTTATTTTTACCGCAAACGCGACCGCCGCAATAAATCAGGCATTATTTGGTTTGTTGCAAAGTGGTGATCGGGTTGTGACCACAATGGTTGAGCATAATGCCGTGATTCGTCCATTGCGTGAGTTGGAAAACCGCGGTATCGAGGTGGTCAAAGTTCCGGTAGATAGTGTAACCGGGATCGTAAGTAAAGCCGCTTTGCAAAAGGCCTGTCTGCACCAAACAACCCGACTACTAATTGTCAATCACTGTTCTAATGTTCTCGGAACTATTCAACCGATTGAGGGTTTAGGGCGTTGGTGTCATGAACATGATATTCTGTTTATGGTTGATGGTGCCCAAAGTGCTGGACATCTACCAATAGATTTTCAGGGTTTGGATGTTGATCTTTTTGCCGCTTCGGGACATAAGGGGTTGCTTGGACCACAGGGAACCGGGTTTCTTTATCTAAAGGAGGGGATGGAACTGACTCCACTTATCTATGGCGGTACCGGAACAAATTCTCAATCTGACCTGCAACCCGAACATTTGCCAGAACGACTTGAATCTGGAACCCTTAACCTGCCGGGATTAGCAGGTTTGCATGTCGCGCTGCAATTCTTACAACACACCGGGATTGAGCAGGTTCATTCCAAGGAAACTCAGCTGACAGCAAAGATTTTGGATGGTCTGCAAAAGATTGATAGAGTTAAGATTTATGGTTCCGATAGTGTTATGCTGCGTCTCGGAGCGGTTTCATTTAATTTGGAAGAGTACGATCCTGCTGAAGTTGCTTTTATCCTGGAGCAGGAAGAACAGATTGCGGTGCGGGTTGGTTTACATTGTGCCCCCGATGCACACCGGACAATTGGAACCTATCCCAATGGTACTGTCCGCGTTAGTCCGGGGTATTTTACTACAGAAACAGAAATTGAATGTTTTCTTCAGACCCTGCAGAAAATCAGTGCCAGGAGGCTGTCGGACTATCCATGAACTGGCTGCAAATCCGTTTGTTTGGCTCAGCCCGACAGCCTCCTGAAAAACAGAAACAGTTGAGCAGCATTTTACTGAGCTATGAATAAGGATGAACCACTGATGAAAAATTATATACTCGATACAAACGTCCTGTTGCACGACCCGCAGGCACTCTTCAAGTTTGATGATAATACGGTGATATTGCCCCTGACGGTGATTGAGGAGATTGATCGGTTCAAAAAGGATCAGAGTGAAACGGGACGCAATGCCCGGCAGGTTTCGCGAATGATTGACGGGTTTCGATCCCAGGCAAAATTGGTTGATGGCGTTCCCCTGGAAAACGGTGGGCTCCTCAAAGTCGCTTTTTACAAAGAGGAGTTTCTCCATAAATTACCCCCGGAACTCCGCTCTGACAGTGGCGATAATCGGATTCTGGCTGTCGCATGGTATCTACAGGAAAATTTACCTGAAGGGACAGTCTTCTTTGTTACCAAAGATATTAATCTACGGATCAAGGCCGATACTATCGGCATGCATGCCGTTGATTATCAGAATGACAAAGTTCCGATTGAAGATCTTTATACCGGGACCGGTGAAGTTCTGTTGTCCAAAGATAAAATTGATCAGTTCTACACTGAGGGTTCGCTGGAAATAGAAGGTGATTTCTTTGCCAATCAGGGTTTAACTCTGGTTGATGAGACCAATCCCTCCCATTCGGCTCTAGGGCGTTACAGTGCAACAAAACAGGAAATTGTCAGCCTGATTAAAGTTCCAAAAGAGGGTGTTTGGGGAATTCATCCCCGTAATCGTGAACAACAGTTTGCCCTTGATCTCTTGTTAGATGACGCTATCCAGTTGGTTTCACTGGTTGGTAAAGCCGGTACCGGGAAGACCCTGCTGGCCATTGCTGCAGGTTTGGTTAAAACTGCAGATGAAAGCGCCTATAATCGCCTCCTGGTTTCCCGTCCCGTCTACCCTATGGGGCGTGATCTGGGGTTTTTACCGGGGGATATCGAAGATAAGTTGGCGCCGTGGATGCAGCCGATTTTTGACAATGTTGAGTTGCTGTTATCATCCTTCGATGAGGGGGGGAATCGTAAGCGAGGGTATCGAGAGCTGATTGATCTCGGTCTCATGGAAATAGAGCCGTTGACCTATATTCGTGGCCGATCGATTCCAAAGCAGTACATGATTGTTGATGAAGCCCAGAATCTGACCCCTCATGAAATCAAAACAATTATTACCCGTGCGGGTGAAGGGACAAAAATTATTCTGACCGGTGATCCCTATCAGATTGATAACCCCTATGTTGATTCTGCCAGTAATGGTTTGTCTTTTTCTGTGGAGCGTCTTAAAGGTCAGGAAATAACTGCCCATACTACCTTGACAAAAGGGGAGCGCTCTCCGCTGGCAGAGTTGGCGGCTAATCTTCTTTGATGACGTCGCAAAAAGTCCACCCTCCGGTGTTACAGCAGTTTTTCATGACCTTGACATACCTATGTATGTCTTTACCCCTGAAAAACTACTCTGCCTTGGCCGACGAAATTTTTGCTTAGCCGTCAGTTTCTTTTAATTAGTATGATGTATCGACCCTTTAACTTTATGTGTGAAGTATTATGTTGTTACTTGCGTTAGAAAGTTCCTGTGATGAAACCGCTGCAGCGGTTGTTCGTGATGGTCGTCTGGTATTATCAAACCTGATTTCATCTCAAGTGGATTTGCATGCTGTCTATGGTGGTGTCGTGCCGGAACTGGCATCACGACGGCATCTTGAGGTGATCAATCCATTGGTTGAAGAAGCACTCAGGGTGGCCGGGGTTAAACAGGAGGATCTGGAAGGGATTGTGGTGACACGAGGTCCAGGATTGGTGGGTGCCCTGCTGGTTGGAGTGTCATTCGCCAAAGCGTATGCCTATGCACTGCAGCTTCCTCTGATTGGTGTCCATCATATTGAGGGGCATATCCTGGCAATTCAGTTAGAAACAGAGGTTGAATATCCATTCCTGGCTGTTGCGGTTTCCGGGGGGCACACCCATCTGTATCGGGTTGATGGTATTGGTCGTTATCAGCTGTTGGGTCGAACGGTTGACGATGCAGCTGGAGAAGCTTTCGATAAAGTTGCTAAAATGTTGGGGCTGGGTTATCCAGGAGGTCCGATTGTTGATAAACTGGCGGTTGCAAGCGATGCGGGCGGGATTGTTTTCCCCCGGCCAATGTTAAAGAAAGATAACTTAAATTTCAGTTTTTCCGGGATGAAAACCTCGGTCCTCAATTATTTACAACGGCTTGACGCACCACCAGATAAAACGACTATTGGTCAGGTTTGTTGTGCTTTTCAAGCAGCGGTGGTTGATGTTATCACCCAAAAAGCTCTCCGTGCTGCCGATTCTGAAGGGTTAAGCCGCATTGTGGTTGCCGGCGGTGTTGCTTGTAATTCAGGTTTACGGGAAAAGTTTTCCCAGCTAGCCGTTTCGCGTGGAGTAACTGTTTATTTCCCGACACCGCTTCTGTGTGCTGATAATGCGGCCATGTTAGCGGTTGCAGGGGACGCCTATTTATCTCAAGGTCTGGTTTCCGATCTGGATCTGAATGCTGTCTCCAACTGGCCGTTGGAGCAGCTTAACTGTAATTAGATAGAGTATTGACTTATGTGGCGGCGCTGGGGTTTTCCCCGACAATTCAAGTTGAATCTGATCCGGCTGGCGCGACTTCGTTCAGATCCGGATGCTATTGGCCGCGGTCTAGCTCTTGGTCTGTTTATCGGATTTACCCCCACCTTTGGCGTGCAGATTATATTGGCAATTCTGTTTGCCTTTTTATTACGGCAAAACAAAATTGCTACCTTTATTGGCGTCTGGGTGAGCAATCCACTCACGGCCCCGTTGATCTATGGTTTGGAATATAGTCTTGGCCGAATGCTGCTGGGGATGCCCCCACTTGCCGCTGATCATCCGGGATTTCATCTGAGCTGGTCGTTAGGGGCTGATATTGCTGGACCGCTGTTACTTGGAAGCCTGGTTCTTGGGATCCCTGCGGCAATTATTGGTTATTCATTGACTGTCAGGCTGGTTCCCAGCTTAAAACGATGTAAAATTCCCCGCTGGCCGCGCCGGACTAACCCCTAACTGATTGTTCACTTTACAATGACGGCGAGTGTCCTTGTTGATTTAATTTCACCTCAATAGAGAAAAATCATTTTTATTTTCAATTGCCCTTTCATCAGTAATTCCGAGGAAAAATAAGTCATGGGTTATCAAACCAAAAAACGTTTCGGGCAACACTTTCTTCATGACCATACCGTGATAGATCGGATTATAGCTGCTGCACAGCTTGATTCCCAGCAACAGGTGGTTGAGATCGGCCCTGGTTTAGGGGTGTTAACTGATGAGTTGTTGCCTCGATCAGCTCATGTTCAGGTGATGGAGATTGACCGTGATCTGATCGAGCGCCTGGAAGCTCGGAACGATCCCCGTTTAACCGTACATTCCGGGGATGTTCTCAAACTGCCCTGGCGGGATTTTCTTGATCAGCCACCCTACATTATGGTTGCCAATCTTCCTTATAACATTTCCAGTCAGGTCGTTTTTCGCCTTATTGAACACCGCGATCTGTTTCAACAAATGGTATTGATGTTTCAGCGAGAAGTGGGCGAGCGTTTGATGGCAGCTCCCGGTAGAAAAGAATACGGGATTCTATCAGTTCTCTGTCAGCTCTGGTATGAGATAAAAACCGTGACATTGGTTAAACCGGGGGCCTTTTCTCCTCCACCAAAGGTTGATTCAATCGTTCTTAACTTTAAATTATTACCATCGGCCCGGGTTGATCCTGTTGATGAGGTGCTGTTTAAAAAAGTGGTCAAAGGGGCTTTTAGCCACCGGCGCAAAACTCTGCGTAACAGCCTTCTTGCCAGTGGCTTCGCTGCAACTGCTATTGATCAGTCATTGCAGCAGGCAAGTATTTCACCGGGTTGCCGCGGGGAAACCCTGACCCTGCAAAATTTTTCCGACCTGACTCGATTCTTTGCTGAAAAATAAATTAAAAATTCATCAAACATGCTTGATAACTGACAGTTCGTGGTTTATCCTTTCATGGTGCTACCTCCGATAATTCTGTCTCTGGTTGAGCACGTAACAATACCCTTTTTAATAGATCAGGGAGATTGACATGAAAGTGACTGTGGCCCGTGGTGGTCGGACGTCAGAGGAACGGGATCAACTTTTTCAGCCAGAAATAATTGAACAAGAGTTGATCCAGCAGGGTCAGAAGACAGGTTTTTCTGTCTGTCTGGATTTGGCAAACATTTTTCGGCAGGAGATCCCGGAGATTTTTTTATCGCCACTCTCTTTAACCGAAATTGTTGCGAATCTCCTTCAAGCTAACAGATTTCTGTCCCAACGAAGTGCTGATCAGATCAAAGTAAAATTACAAGCACAGGAAACCCCTGGTCACTATTACCTTTTCACCAATGCTCCAGATGCTAACCATATATTTTTCTCGATTCAGGAATACCTCCATCGTCGCTCGTACCATTTTCGAGTGATTTGCCATCCAATCCTTTCTGCTTCACGAGAAAATGACATATTGCAACAAGTTTCAGAAGGAGATAGCAGTCTTCCTCAGGAATCATTTGTCTGGATGGAATTAGAACGCTTTCCTTCGCGTCAGGTCGCAGACTTAGAGCAGGCTATTACAACAATTATCTCTTCTGCTGTTACGATTCATCAGAGCCGTCCGGCAATGTTAAAGAAAATTTCAGATCTTGGTAAAATCGCTGGCTTGAATCAGTATCAAGATTTGTATGAGTGGCTGCAGCAAGAGAATTTTATTCCTGTTACAACGCGAAGCTACACTTATGCTAAAGGTGCTGATTCCGGCAGTTTCTCTGAAGAAACTTCCGAGTCCCTGGGTTTGAACCAGTTTTACGATCGAGCCTTTTATAAAGATGCCCAGGCCATCACTTTAACTCCGGAAATGGTATTTTCACTTTTAGGGCATGGGAAAAATGTTGATCTTGAACAGACTGATCTCCGTTGCCCGCTGCACCGTTTCGAGCGTCTGACATATCTTGGGTTTCGTGAGGAATTGGCTGAGGGTGGTTACCGTGAACATTGTTTCTGGGGTTTTTACACGCAGAAAAGCATTGATCAAAGCACTTTTACTATTCCGGCATTGCGACAGCGGATTGAACGGGCACAAGAGCAGTTGAATATACCGCCAGCTTGTCATAACTATCTCAAAACAATACAAATTATAAACAGTTTTCCAAAAATTGAATTATTCTTGATGGGTGATGTTGAACTGCGGCGGATGCTCCGTTCTTTTACCCAGATGCACCGTCAGGCAGGTGTTAAAGTTATTGTTGCTCCAAGTGCCGCAGAGACATCTTTGACGTTAATGCTGATTATGCCCAATGAATATTATCTGTCAGAACACATCGAGCGGATGGAGATCTATTTAAGACGTTATTTTAAGGCAACTTCTGTTGAATCCCGGTTAATTCACCTTGCCTCTGACTACCTGAGTATTCATGTGAATCTGCAATTGCAGAAAAAAGAGGCAAAAATAGACCTTATTCAGTTGGAACAGGGGCTGACGCGGGTTGCCATGCCTTGGAAATTGAAATTTCGGGCACTCCTGGAGAAAAACTTTGCCGAAGATTCTCTTGCAACCTGGGAACGCTACAACAAGGCGTTTAACAAAGATTATCGATCTCGAACTCACCCCCGTTTTGCTGTGCGGGATGTTGGTAATATCGAAAAATTACTACGTGATCGGAAGGATTCTTTTGATCTGTGGGGCCCCTTCCATGAGGAGGATGACTACTATCGATTGCAATATTATAGTTTCAATCGGAGCTATCTGAATGATTTGATGCCGTTTTTACAAAATCTGGATCTTTGTGTTCTCCATGAAGTTGATTCTGATCTCGATGTTGCTGCGGAGCAGGTTTACATCAAAAGTTTTGCGATTAAGCCAAATAGCAGTAATGGTTTGCCGTTCAATCAGATCAAAGATCTGTTGCTGGATACTCTTCTGGCAATGCGTAATGGCGAGGTGGAAAATGATTACCTCCACCGGTTACAACCCCTTACCGGGCTCTCCTGGCGAGAAATTGATGTTTTCCGCGGTTATCGTAATTACTATTTTCAACTGGGGAGCCCTTTCACCAAAAAGCGGGTTGCCGATGCTTTAATCAATAATGCCAAAGTTGCACATCTCCTCTATCGCTATTTTGAGGGTCGCTTTAAGCCGGCTGAACATTTAGTCGATCCGATGACTCGTGAGCTTGAGGTTCTGTCGCCTATCCGTCAGGAGTTGCTCACCGCTCTTGAAGTGGTGAGTGATAACAACGAAGATAAAATTCTACGTACTTTATTTAATCTTATTGATTCAACGATCCGGAC
>JAGLDI010000143.1 GCA_023145655.1 Desulfuromusa sp.
TTTGGACCGGGGGAGGATTTTGAGGATTACCCCCGTGATCTGAAGCAGGACCGTCAATTGGCAGAGGAGGCGGGTGTCGATGTGATTTTCGCCCCTGAGGCAAAGCAGCTGTACCCGCACGGTTATGCCACTTATGTCGATGTTGAAGGGATCACCCAGACCCTTTGTGGTGCCAGTCGTCCTGGTCATTTTCGTGGCGTTTGTACTGTCGTCAGTAAATTATTCAATATCATTCAGCCACAAGTTGCTATTTTTGGTAATAAGGATTTTCAGCAACTAGCGGTTATCAAGCGGATGACGCTGGACTTGAATCTACCGGTTGAGATCCTTGGTCTGTCGATCTTTCGTGAACCTGATGGGTTAGCGATGAGCTCGCGTAATGTTTATCTGACCGAAGATCAACGTCCGCAGGCTCTGGTCCTTTCGCAATCGTTAAAAAAAGCAAGAAAGTTGGTTGCTGCGGGGCAAAAGGATGTTGCAGAAATTATTTTACAATTAAAAACAGAGATAAATCGGCAACCTGCTGCATGTATTGATTATGTGCAGATCTGCCACCAGTTGAGCTTGGAAGATCAGCTTCAAGTCGATAGCGATTCGGTTTTGTTGCTGGCGGTGTATATCGGAAACACCCGGTTGATCGACAATGGTTTTTTAATGGATTAGTTTATGACTGAAACTGCATTAGCCAATCTGGAAAATCTCTATCGTATTTTTACCGTACCGGAAGCTCCCGATTCAACTTTGGGTGTGGTTGATCAGGCCATCAGTGAGAATGTTGCCGATTTTTTGCAGAAACACATTGTCGCATTAGAGCGGAGTCTGGAAGATATAGAAAAAGACTTTGCCGCGGCAAAAATTCCTGAAGAACCCTCCTTTGTTTCGACCTATGCCGAATTTGTCAAAGAAAAGTTGGTTGCCCAGTCGGTCTATACCTCAGCACCAGGATTCATCGGTCATATGACCTCGGCATTACCTTATTTTATGCTCCCCCTGTCGCGGATCATGACGGCTTTAAATCAGAATCTTGTCAAAGTTGAAACCTCCAAAGCATTTACGCCTTTGGAGCGGCAGGTTCTAGCTATGCTCCATCATCTAATTTATCAGCGTGACAATGATTTTTATGATAGATGGATTCATGACAGTCAGCATGCCTTGGGGGCATTCTGCTCCGGGGGAACCATTGCCAACACAACGGCGCTGTGGGTTGCTAGAAATCAACTTTGTGGACCGGATGGTGATTTTTCCGGGATTGCAAAGCAGGGCTATTTCAAAGCGTTGCAACATCTTGACTGTGCTGGTCTGGCGATACTGGTTTCCCGCCGGGGCCATTATTCACTTGGCAAAGCGGTCGACTTGCTGGGAATCGGCCGTGATAATCTGATCTTGGTCGATACCGATGATAACAGTCGCATCGATATGGCGGCACTTCGTCACGAATATGCAAAATTGTGTGAGCGGAACATCCGTCCCCTTGCCCTGGTTGGGATTGCCGGAACGACAGAGACGGGGCACGTTGACCCCCTCGAAAATCTGGCAGATTTCGCTCAGGAAATTGGTTGTTATTTTCATGTTGATGCCGCATGGGGCGGGCCGACGCTGTTTTCAAACACCCATCGGCACTTGCTCAAGGGGGTTGAACGGGCCGATTCCCTGACGATAGATGCCCATAAACAGCTTTATGTGCCGATGGGAGCAGGGATGGTGCTGTTCAAAGATCCGCATGCCTTGACGGCGATTGAACATCACGCCAACTATATTCTGCGTCACGGTTCCAAAGACCTGGGGAGTCATACTCTGGAAGGATCCCGACCCGGCAAGGCAATGCTGGTACATGCCGGATTATCAATTATCGGTCGCAAAGGGTATGAACTGTTGATCGATCTGGGGATAGAAAAAGCACATCGGTTTGCTGAATTAATTGATGAACATCCAAATTTTGAGCTGATTACGGCTCCGGAACTGAATATCCTGACCTATCGTTATAATCCGGTATGGTTGCAGAAAAAGATTTTAACCCTTGATCAGAAACAACGTGTAGAGGTCAATCAACGTCTGGATCTGATGACTCAGGAAGTGCAGAAACGGCAGCGGGAAGCAGGAAAGACCTTCGTCTCCAGAACCCGACTCCGTTCAGCGCGCTATCCCGAGACCCAGATTTCGGTATTTCGCTCGGTTCTTGCGAACCCATTGACCACCGAAGTTATTTTAGCTGCTGTTCTTGAAGAACAATGTGCTATCGTCAAACAGCCTGAGGTTCAGGAACTGGTTGAAGAGATCAAAGAAATTGTTGCTTAATCTCAAGAATACAGGGTTGCTCTTTTGAGTTGTATCTATACCGCACAATATCTTGTTTCAGCTAACGCTCCCCCGGTTGAGGGTGGAGCGTTAGTCGTTGATGATGGTTTGATTGTTAGCGTTGGTTCTCTGGCTGAAGTGAAGCGTAATTATCCTGACGTGGAAGTTGTCGATTATCCTGATGCGATTCTGACACCACTGCTGGTAAATGCCCATACTCACCTTGAACTGACTGATTATCCCGATTGGAATCGGCAAGCAGCAGGGGAGACCCCGACTAATTTTGTTGCCTGGATTCTCCATCTGATCAAAATAAAACGGACCCTGAACGAAACTGATTACCGGCTTTCTCTGCAACATGGCATTGAACAGTCGATTGCTGCAGGGACCGGTGTTGTCGGGGATATTCTTTCACGCTATGGTCTGCGGGATCTTTATGACCACACGTCATTGGGTGGTTTTGTCTTTTTGGAAACATTGGGACAGGATCCTGAAAAGATTGGCACGGTAAGTCGCAAACTTCACCAGGCTCTTGATGGTGAAAATTGTGGTTCTGTCACTCTGGGGGTTGCTCCTCATTCACCCTATACGATCAGTCGTGATTATTTAGCCCGCATATATTCATGGTGCAGTAAGAATAGCTGTCGCTGTACGACTCATCTGGCTGAATCTGCAGAAGAGGTACAATTTATCGAAAAGAGTAGCGGTGCTCTGGCGGGTAGATTCTATCCTTATGTTGGCTGGGAAGGTTATCTCCCGCCCCCTTCAGGGCTGCGACCGGTTGAATATCTCGACCAGACTGGTGGGCTATTTCCTGAAAATCTGCTGGTTCATGGAGTTCAGTTGGATGATTCGGAGATTACAACTCTGGCGGAAAAAAATATGTCTCTGGTGTTATGCCCGCGCTCCAATGCCCGGCTCGGTGTTGGTCGTGCCCCTGCCGGAAAGCTCCAGCAGGTCGGGGTGAAACTGGCACTTGGAACTGACAGTTTATCCAGCTGCGACAGCCTGTCGATCTGGGACGAGATGGCATTTGCCCACCAGTGGTTTGCTGGTGAGCTGGATGCACCCACTTTGTTTCGTATGGCAACACTCGGTGGCGCGGAGGTTTTAGGGGTGGAAACCGGGGTCGGCTCTCTTGAAGTTGGTAAATCAGCCAGTTTTCAGGTGTTAAGACCCAAAGCAACTGTCTCCGCCGCAGAAATTTTTGATTATTTTATTTCCTCCACCTGTACTGATGATATCATCCAAGTGTATCATTGTGGTCAGCAGGTTTGAACCGTATTTTCGGGACATGTAACGAGTGTCCCGGGAATACTCTTGAGTGTGTGTAGGGTGTATGGGAATCAAGATTATTGCCACTAACAAAAAAGCCTATCACGATTATTTTATCGAAGAGACGTTTGAAGCTGGTATCGCTTTGACCGGAACCGAAGTGAAGTCGATCCGTGAGGGGAAGGTCAACCTGAAAGAATCCTTCTGCCGAATTAAGAACGGAGAAGTTTTTATCAATAACATGAATATTGCCGTCTATGAATTTGGTAACCGGGAAAATCACGATCCTACCCGGATGAGAAAGCTGCTGCTCCATCATGTCGAAATTGATAAGCTGCTCCGTCTGACTGAGCAGAAAGGGCTGTCGATGGTGCCGACCAAAATCTATTTCAAGCGTAATTATGTCAAACTTGAGATCGGTGTTGGACGGGGCAAAAAGTTACATGACAAGCGGGAGACTCTAAAACAAAAAGAGGCCGATCGCGAGATGGCCAAGGCAATCAAGAGTGTTTTGCACTGACTTGTAAAAATCTTGAAAATGTGCGATAATGCTCAAGGGATAGTACTTTAACTGTCTGAAAAACAACAACTTTACAAGGGGGTGTCAAGGTTTCGACGGGGGACAGAGACGAAGTGTCGCATGCCGGAGTGGGCTGGCTCCGTAACAAGCCCAACTTAACTAAACGCAGATACTGACGTTAGTTACGCACTAGCTGCCTAAGGCCGCTACGTCTTGTCATTCATCGCCTGTGTGGTTGATGAGACG
>JAGLDI010000144.1 GCA_023145655.1 Desulfuromusa sp.
ATAAAATGCGTGAAGTGATGGAGATTTCTGATCGGGTGACCATTCTCAAGAAAGGGCGAAGTCTTGAAACCCTGGCGCGTGGTGATTTTGATGAATCAAAGTTGGCCTCATTGATGATTGGTAGAGATAAAATTCCTGAATGGCAAAAAAATCTGCAGATGTCCGATGAAATTGTTCTTGATATCCAGAATCTGTCGGTCCGCAATGATCGTGGTCTTGCCGATCTGGATAGTTTTAATCTTGAGTTGAAAAAAGGGGAGATACTCGGGATTGCTGGGGTGGCAGGAAATGGTCAAAAAGCTCTCGCCGAGGTTTTGACCGGGCTGAAGAATACCAACCAGGGAAAGATTATGGCCGGGGGGGAAGATATTACCAATAGTAATGCCAGATACTCTTATATTGCCGGGATCGCCCATATCCCGGAAGATCGCAAGACTATCGGTATTGCACCGGATATGAGTGTTGACGAAAATTTGATTATGAAGAGTTTTAAAAATGGCCTGTTCCGAAACTGGATTTTTCAGGATAAACGGGCAATCCGCCGTAATGCGGAAGAAAAGATAGAACAATTTGCGATAAAGAGTGGTCCTGATGGGACCCCGGTCCGTTATTTGTCGGGTGGAAATATTCAGAAAGTAATAATTGCCCGTGAGTTATCTGAAGATCCTGTGGTTCTGGTTGCTCTATATCCGACCCGCGGTCTTGATATCGGTAGTGCCGAATATGTCCATAAGGTTATTGCTGATGGTGCAGATCGTGGCATGAGTACAATCTTGATTGCCGAAGATCTGGACGAACTGCTCAAACTCAGTGACCGTATTGCGGTGATGTTTCGTGGCAGGTTGGTTGGCTATGTTGACCCGCGACATACGACCCGGGAAGAAATCGGGTTGATGATGAGTGGAGAATTGCCGGGAGATAGCAGATGAAGCTGGTCATAGAACGTCGCGAAATATCTTCAGGATTGCTCCGCTTCAGTGCTCCGATCGCTTCGATTGGAATTGCTCTGTTTGTTGCCGGTTTTCTGCTGCTTGCCAGCGGTGTCAATCCTCTATTGGCCTATAAGGAAATCATCATAGAGTCGCTCGGTTCTCTGTATGGGCTATCAGAAACCCTGGTTAAAACCACGCCACTGATTTTTGCCGGTTTAGGTGTCAGCCTGGCTTTCCGGATGCAGATATGGAATATCGGTGCCGAAGGGCAGATTTATATGGGGGCTATGGGAGCTACCTGGGTCGCGCTTTTTTCCGGTATTCAGAACCACTGGATGATGATGACAGCGATGTTTTTTGCTGCATTCTTCTGTGGTGGTCTGTGGGCAGGGGTAGCTGGTATTTTACGGGCGCGCTGGCGGGTCAATGAAGTTATTGTCACTCTATTGATGAACTACATTGCCATTCTCGGGGTCGACTATCTGATTTATGGTCCATGGAAAGATCCCAAAGGATTTAATTTTCCCTTAACTGCCCAGTTTGCTGATACTGCCCGCTTTGCCGAATATTTTAATACTCGTATGCATAGTGGTTTTTTTCTCGCTATTTTTTGTGCACTGGTCCTCTATCTGTTTATTGAGCACACTGTCTGGGGTTATGAAATAAAAGTGATCGGCAGTAACCCAAAAGCGGCGCAATATGCCGGAATGAATACCGGAATGGCAATTTTCTTCGTCCTCTTCTTAAGTGGTGCAATTGCCGGAATTGCTGGATTTAGTGAAGTCGCAGGGTTGCAGCATCGCTTACAGCACGGTATTTCTCCCGGGTACGGCTACACTGCAATAATTATTGCCTGGTTGGCTAAACGGAGTGCTATCGGGGTTGTCATTGTCTCATTTCTGATGGGAGTACTGCTGGTTGGTGGCGATAGTTTGCAGTTGTTGTGGCAGTTACCGGTCGCTTTTGTTTACGCGTTTCAGGGGTTGATTCTGTTTTTCTTGTTGGCCTCTGATTTCTTTATTATCTATCGGG
>JAGLDI010000145.1 GCA_023145655.1 Desulfuromusa sp.
GTGAGTTTCAAGGTTTTTCAGCTGGGTTTCACGTGCTTTTCTCGTAACAGTCTTTTATTGATTTTTCCGACACTGGTTTTATCAATGGCTTCGACAAATTCTATTTTTAGAAGAACCAGCTGTTTAGAAATAATTCCCTTGTCGATAAAACTCCGGATATGCTGAAGCAGCTCCTTTTCTGTGACCTCCATCTCAGCTTTTTTAACCATGAGGGCCAGTGGTTTCTCACCCCACTTCGGATCGGGAAGGCCGATCACAGCAACTTCTCCAACCCCTGGATAAATTGCCAGCAGGTCTTCGATTTCCAGAGATGAGACCCATTCCCCGCCGATTTTAATCACATCTTTAATTCGGTCGGTAATTTTGACGTACTGATTCTTGTCTTTATTGGCAACATCGCCGGTATGGAGATACCCTCCGCGCCAGAGGTTTTCAGAATTACGTTGATCTTTCAGGTAGCCTTGAGTCAGCCATGGCGTCCTGACGACAATCTCTCCAACACTTTCTCCATCGGCAGGGATATCTGCCATTTTTTCATCAACAATTCTCAGATCAACCAATGGTAATGGACGACCTGTTTTGCAGCGGATATCAATATCCTCTGCAGAGCTTAAATTGTCTTCGGTGACGTGGGCAAGGGTAAGGATCGGGCAGGTTTCTGACATCCCGTAGCCGGTATACATATCGATCCCTTTTTCTCTGGCCGATTGACACATCGCTTTTGGCAAGGCGGCTCCACCGATCAAAACCTTGAGGTTTGACAGGTCAATTTTGTTGAACAGGGGATGGTTCATCAGCAGGTGGAAGATGGTCGGGACACAGTGGGAAAAGGTGACCTTTTCTTTATCAATCAGCTTGAGGAGCATCTCCGGGGTGTACTTGCCAGGGTAGACCTGTTTGATCCCCAGAGATGTCGCAATGTAGGGAACCCCCCAGGCGTGGACGTGAAACATCGGTGTCATCGGCATATAAACATCCTGCTGATGAAAGCGGCCATGAATGACGGTTGTTCCAAGTGCTGCCATTCCAGTTATGGTATGGAGAACTAACTGCCGGTGGCTGAAATAAACCCCTTTCGGCATACCGGTCGTGCCGGTGGTGTAAAAGGTGGTTGCCCGGGTATTCTCATCAAAATCGGCAAAATCGTAGTGGTCACTGCTGTTGGCAAGAAGATTTTCGTACTCTCCGGCAAAGGTTAAAGTTGTTTCCACTTGCTGTTCCCCATCCTGGAGTAACACGTAACCTTCAACCGTATCGATCCTCCCTTTAATCTGTTCAAGGATGGGGAGAAATTCTTCATTCACCAGAATATAATCGTCTTCAGCATGGTCAATGGTGTAAAGAATCTGTTCTGCAGAGAGGCGGATATTGACCGTGTGTAAAACTGCTCCCAACATCGGGACGGCATAGAAACATTCCAGGTAGCGGTGGCTGTCCCAGTCCATCACTGCAACCGTATCACCCGCTTTGACCCCCATATCGATCAGTGCATTGGCCAGCTTACAGACCCGTTGGCGGAATTCAGCATAGGTAAAACGGAGCTGATCGCGGTAGATAATCTCCTGCTGGGGATCATTGACTGCCGGTGATTGAAGCAGGTTTTTGATCAGCAGTGGATAGGTATATGCAGATTCTGTTCGAGTGATCAGATTGTCGGACATCGGGAGCCTCCTTGGTTTTTTAGTGAGATCAGATAATTATCTTTGTACCCTATATGAATTTATCTGGTCGATGCAAGAATTGTTGCTTGTGAAGGTGATTTTTAGAGGCTAAGATGGATTTGGAGGCAGACAATGAAATTACCTGCACCATTACACAAAGGGAGATTACTGAGCCGTTATAAGCGGTTCTTTACCGATATCGAATTAGCGGAGGGTCAAGTTGTTGTGGCCCATACTCCGAATACCGGCAGTATGAAACAGTGTGCTGTTGCCGGTTATAATGTCTTGATTTCCGAATCGGATAATCCCAAACGTAAGTTGAAGTATACGCTGGAACTTATCCGGGTTGGCGACCACTGGGTTGATACCCACACCCAGAGAACCAATCGGGTGGTTGAGGAAGCTTTACGCAATAACTGGATTAAATCCCTGGAAGATTATCGGCTGCAACCAGAGTATAAGTTTGGCGCTAGTCGGATCGATTTTTATCTGGAAAAGGGTGAAGAGAAAGTTCTGCTTGAAGTCAAAAATGTTACTTTGTGCTGCGATGAAACCACTGCCTGTTTTCCTGATGCGGTCACGACCCGTGGGCAAAAACATCTCCGTGAATTGCTTGCAGCTAAACAGCAGGGCTATCGGGCGGTGATTTTTTTCCTGATTCAGCGAGCGGAGGCAATTCAATTTTCTCCTGCGGATGCTATTGATGCTGAGTACGGAAGACTTCTCCGTGAAGTTGTCGCCGCCGGAGTTGAAGCAATGGCTTATAAAACCATTGTTACTCCAGAAGAAAATCGAGTCGGGGAGCAGATTCCCGTGGTCCTGTGAGAATGTTTTTACCACAGAGGCACTGAGGCGCTGAGAAAAAGATATCCTCTCGCCCGTTCGCTGTCGCTCACTCACCAGAAGTAGGCACCTTGAGGCGAGATGCAAAGGGCGCAGAGGAGAGCAGTTCAAAAAAAACTTCAATTTTGTTGAAAACCATAAATTTAGATCTTGATTTTGTCTTTCTCGGCGATCTCTGCGTGCTCTGCGAGAGATCGTTTTTGATTCTAAAATTTTTCAGCTTTTTCTCAGTGTTTCTGTGGAGAGTATTGGACTTATGCGTGCTGTCGGATTAATTACCGAATATAACCCTTTTCATAATGGTCACCTGCATCACCTACAGGAAAGTCTTCGAGCGACTGACTCTGAGGTTTCGGTTGCCGTGATGAGTGGTCATTTTTTGCAACGGGGTGAACCGGCCCTGGTGGATAAATGGGTGCGCGCAGAGATGGGGTTGGCCGCCGGTGTCGATCTGGTTGTTGAGCTGCCACTTCCCTGGGCATGCAGCAGTGCCCCTGACTTTGCCCGGGGGGCGGTGCAAGCTTTGGATGCGCTGGGTGTTGACAGTCTCTGTTTTGGCAGTGAGTCGGGGGTGATTGGGCCGTTACAGGTTTGTGCCGATTTTCTGCACGATAATAATTCAACTGTCACCAAGAAAACCGCAGAATTCTTGCGCCAGGGGGTCAACTACCCGCAGGCTAGAGCACAGATTTTAACCGAATTATTGCCGGAAAATCTCGATTCTGAAGCTCTGTCTGCTCCGAACAATATACTTGGGATCGAATATCTTAAAGCTCTGCGACAGATTAGCAGCGCCATCCGCCCAATGACAATTCAACGAATTGGAGCAGGATACCACGATACTAAAATCGGTTTGAACGGGATTGCCAGTGCGACCGGGATTCGGAAAAAAATAGAAGAATCTGAACCCATTGCTGACCTGCTTCCTGCAGTGGTTTCAACAATCTTAAAGCCAGTTATGTCTGTAGGGGAGGTTTTTTGTGCAGATAGTTACTTCCGCTTGTTGTTAGCGCAAGTATTCCGAAATCCGGCGGGGTTGGTTGCCAGTTGGTTGGTGGAAAACGGGATAGAAAATCGCTTGTTGAGTGTTGCAGAAAGCTCATCTTCACTGGAAGAGTTGTTGGCTGGACTCAAGTCGCGTCAATTGACCCGAACCCGTATTCAGCGGATGTTGGTTTCCCTTTTGCTGGGGATGGATAAAATAGTTGTCCCGCAATTATTTTCTGTTGGGCCACGTTATCTGCACCTACTGGCAGTCAGTGCAAAGGGGCAGAAATTTTTAGCATCCAGTCGTAAACAGAGAAAAGTTCCTTTAATTCAGAACTTTTCCCGTGTTTATGCGCTGCTCAAACGTTACTATGGTGCCGAGTCGAATGAATATTATCTTGCTTCACAACAGTTGGAGTTGGAACTACGGGCAACTAAAATTTATACACTGTTGTTACAAAAATATTGTAGAAGTACTCGAAATCGTGATTTTTATGAGCAGTTGAGAATCGGAACATCTTTTTGATCAGGAGTTAAAAATGGCAGAGACGCTGATTACCCGAGATATGAAAATTGAACAATTGGTTGAACTGAAAGAGGATGCTGTTGGGTATCTGTTCCATAAAAATATCCGCTGTATCCGTTGTGGTGAACCAGTTTGGGATACAATTGAAGAGGCGGCACGGAAAAAAGATTACAGTGAAGCTGAAATAGAGGAATTACTTGATGATCTCAATCGGCTGAGCTAACAGGTTTTTTT
>JAGLDI010000146.1 GCA_023145655.1 Desulfuromusa sp.
AATTTGGAATTCCACCGGAGATGAGTCAGGTTGTGACCAAGACGGATTTTTCTGCTGGACAGGTGATCCGTTTACAGATTGAAAATAAGTTGGCTGCAATAGCACGTTATATGCCGCTTCGCAGTAAAGAAAAACGGGGTGACTTTGAATTGATCAAGGTTTTTGTAAGTCATTAATGACGCAGTTTAATCTTTACAGCTGAACTTGAACTGTGGTAAATGTTCCGTCTTGGAGAAAACGCTTTAAATAGCCACGCCACTGGCTTTATTGAAACTTAAAAAGGAGATTATCGTGCTCGGCACAGAACGCAAACAAGAAATCATTAATGAGTATAAGCGTCATGAAGGTGATACCGGCTCACCAGAAGTGCAAATTGCACTACTGACAGAGCGGATTACTTATCTGACAGGACATTTCAAAACCCACAAAAAGGATCATCATTCCCGTCGGGGCCTACTGAAAATGGTTGGCCAACGGCGGCGATTGCTTGATTACCTGATAACGCAGGATGTCGAGCGCTATAGGACAATTATTAAAGCTCTCGGTCTGCGTCGTTAAAACGAGCAGCATGTCCTGACGGGCATGCTGCTTTTTACTTTTAGTTATTTGGCTGTGGAGGCTGTCCGGAGAGAATCTCTGACATCTAAGAGTTAGTTCACCACCTCTTAGCAGAGTTTGTCTCAGGCCAACCTCCAATAGCTGTTTATCGAGCGAAGATTCCATATGGATGGAATCAATATTTAAAGGAGTACATTATATGGCCTTTCAAAAGGTTGAAGTAGAGTTCAATGGTCAACCATTGACGATTGAAACAGGTAAAGTTGCCCGTCAGGCTGACGGTGCTGTCATTCTCACTTACGGTGAAACCAAGGTGCTTTGTACCGTAGTTTCAGCTAGAAAAATGCGTGCCGGCCAGGATTTCTTCCCTTTGACCGTCAATTATGCTGAAAAGTTTTATTCTGCAGGTAAGATCCCCGGGTCTTTCTTCCGCCGAGAGCGCGGCACCACTGAGCGCGAGACGCTGATCTGTCGTCTTATTGATCGTCCCATGCGCCCACTCTTTCCCAAGGGTTACATGTTTGAGACCCAGATCATGCCATCGGTTATTTCTGCCGATCTGGTCAATGATCCAGACACTCTCGCAATGGTTGCAGCTTCGGCTTCTGTAGCAGTCTCAGGTATCCCCTTTGAGGGTCCTATCGCAGCGGTTCGGGTTGGTCGTGTCGAGGGTCAATTTATTGCTAATCCAACCAATGAGCAAATTGCCGAGAGTGATCTTGAAATTATAGTTTCCGGTTCCAAAGATGCAGTGATGATGGTTGAAGGGGAATCCGAATTTTTTAGTGAAACAGAAATGCTTGACGCCATCTTCTTCGGTCATGCTGCCCTGCAGCCACTGATTACCGTCCAGGAAGAGTTGGCTAAGCTGGTCGGCAAGGAAATGCGTGTTTTCGAAGTCCCTGAGCCCGATGAAGTGCTCGTTGCTAAAGTGACTGAACTGGCTGAAGCAAAAGTTGCTGTTGCAGCGAAGATTCAGACCAAGCAGGAACGTTATGCTGCTCTGGGTGATATCCGCACTGAAGTTAAGGAACAGTTGGCCGATGAGTTCGAGGATCGTGAGGATGAAATTTCTGCAGCCTTGGGTGCGGTGGAAAAGAGGGTTATTCGTCAGATGGTCACAAAGGATCGGGTCAGGATTGATGGTCGTGATATGACTACTATCCGTCCCATCAGCTGTGAAGTTGGGGTTCTTCCTCGTGCTCATGGTAGTGCCTTATTTACTCGTGGTGAAACCCAGGCTCTGGTGGCTGCAACTCTCGGCACCAAGGTCGATGAGCAACGGATGGATAATGTTCAGGGGATGGATTTCAAGAAATTCATGCTCCATTACAATTTCCCTCCATTCTGTGTTGGTGAAACCAGCATGCGCCTGTTCCCGGGTCGCCGTGAAATTGGCCACGGGATGCTGGCAGAGCGGAGTGCTGCGCAAATTCTACCTAAACATGAAGACTTCCCTTACACCATTCGGGTCGTCTCTGACGTACTTGAGTCGAATGGCTCTTCGTCAATGGCATCAGTCTGTGGCGCGTCTCTGTCGCTGATGGATGCTGGTGTTCCAGTCTCCGAAGCGATTTCCGGGATTGCCATGGGGTTGATCAAAGAGGGTGACGATGTTGCTGTTTTGTCCGATATCCTTGGGGATGAAGATCATCTGGGTGATATGGACTTTAAAGTCACCGGGTCTGCAAAAGGGATCACCGCTCTGCAGATGGATATTAAGATCAGCGGCGTGACTAAAGAGATCATGCAGCAGGCTCTGGAGCAGGCTCGTGAGGGTCGAATCCATATCCTTGGCGAAATGGCAAAAGCAATTGCAGAACCACGTGCTGAACTTTCCGAACATGCTCCGCAAATTACCAGTATCAAGGTGAAGTCGGATCAGGTGAGAACCGTTATCGGTTCGGGGGGTAAGAACATTCGTGGTATTATTGAAGCGACTGGTTGTGCCATCGATATTGAGGATGATGGTACCATTAAGATTGCCTCCACCGACGGTGCTGCTGCCAAGCAGGCCATTCAGATGATCCGTGATCTGACTCAATCTGCTGAAGTTGATAAGCTCTATATGGGGACAGTTAAAAAGATTATGGAATTTGGTGCTTTTGTTGAAATTTTCCCTGGAACAGATGGTCTGGTACACGTTTCTGAGTTGGCAAAAGAACGAGTACGCAACGTTACGGATGTCCTAAATGAAGGTGACAAAGTATTAGTCAAATGTATTGGTGTCGATCGGCAGGGGAAAATCAAACTTTCCCGCAAAGCGGCACTCGGTATGGAACTGCCTGAAGAAGGGTAACCTTTTATAATATTTTTTCTTTTTTGTTCTATTGGCTGGTGAAGAATTGAATTTTTCACCAGCCCTTTTTCATGGGTTTCATAATGCAAAAAATTCCAATTAAAGTAAAAAAACTTCACCCGGATAGCAAAATTCCCGAATATATGACCGAGTTAGCTGC
>JAGLDI010000147.1 GCA_023145655.1 Desulfuromusa sp.
CGCAATCAGCTTGGTGGAACTCTGTCTGGTGGTGAACAGCAGATGCTGGCAATTTCACGGGCACTGATGGCACGTCCTCGGGTTTTGCTGCTTGACGAGCCTTCTCTGGGGTTGGCACCGTTGATTATCAAACAGATTTTCGAGATTATTCGTCAGATCAACAAGGAGAGTAATACGACGATCTTCCTGGTTGAACAAAATGCCAATCAGGCATTGAAGCTGGCTGACCGGGGCTATGTTATGGAAAATGGTCGGATTACCCTGGTTGATTCTGCCGATAACCTGTTGGCAAATGATGATGTGCGTAAGGCTTATCTGGGAATATAGGATCTTGAGGTAAGGATTCCTGAACTGGGGGAGGTCTAAGTGGGATTAATTGTCTGTCCCCAGAAATTTTCTCTGATTCGACTGATATGTTGAATCAGTAACTCCCGTCTTAGAGGATCGAGATCATTTCCCCCTTCTTTCAGTGATGCGATGATTTTGCTGATTTCATCAGAAATTGATTTGATTTCTTCTTCCCCCCCCTTGTCAAGAACCGTACACCACAGCCTGGACGTGCGGTCATAAAGTGATTCCGAGATATCTTTAAGGATCGGGTTGTTTGCACAATCATTGAGAATGTTGCGTATTTCCCGGTCGATCGCCATTAATGTTGACTTGTTTTTGTTGCCAACCAAGTTGAGTTATCCAACATTGATGGACTCTTTTGTAGTATTGTTTCACAATTGGTTTTTATGAAGGAGATCTCTGGTTAATGCTTAATCTTTTTTCAACTGTCACTAAAAAGGTGGTGATCGGTTATCTGGTCGTCGTGATTTTTAGCCTTTCAGCTGTTGGTTTTGCCCTGACACGATTACATCAACAGACCGGTGATACTGAGCATTTAGTTAACGTTGAGTTTCGTATTTTTGAATTGATGCGTGATCTGCAACAGAACCTTCTGGCCCAGGAGAATATTGAAAAGCAGTTACTGATACTTCGTGATCCGGGGTTAAGTGAATTACGACTTAATCGGAATAATGAATTTACCCGTTATACTCTGGCCTTAAATCGTCTCCAACTTTCTGACCAGTTAAAAAACTTGATAAAATTGATTAAAACCTATCAGCAGGCAAATACTCAGTTGACGGAATCGCTGTTTTTGGAAAACTGGTCCCAGGCGCAAAAACTGTCTAACGAAATGACCGTTCCCCTCAGGGTTCAATTGTTGAATTATCTCGGAGAATACAGGCAGCAGCAGCAGCAAAAAATAAATACTGGTATGGCTCAATTATCGCAAAATACCAATTCTGCATTTCAAATGACGGTGTTATTGAGTTTGCTCGGTATTTGCCTTTCGGCTCCGGTCTCAATAGCGGTTATTTTCAGTATTCACCGTTCGATTAAAGAGCTTAAAATAGCAACTCAGCGAATATCTGCAGGTAGATTCGACCATTATCCTGAAATTTCTGGTAATGATGAGTTTGCCCAATTAGCGAATGACTTTGCACGAATGGGTGAAAAACTAAGTGAATTGGAACAGTTGCACCTGGATACCAACCCGTTGACCCTGTTACCGGGAAATCTAGCAATTGATCGTGAAATTGAAATGCGAATCGTTAATAAAAAGCCCTTTGCTCACCTCTATATTGACCTGGATAACTTCAAAGTTTATAGCGACCGATATGGATATAAGGCTGGCAGCGATGTTCTTGCAAGAGTCGGTATCCTTCTGCAGCAGGTTGTCGCGGAGTATGGCAGCCCTCAGGATTTGGTCGGGCACATAGGTGGAGACGATTATGTTGTCTTGAGCAGCCTTGATTCTGGAGAATTGCTGGCACAAAAGATTATCGAAGGTTTTACTGAGTTAGTCCCGTCGTTCTATTCTGCTGAAGATCGTAGGGTTGGAGAGTTCTCAGGCGAAGATCGCTACGGTGTCAGGCGTATTTTTTCACTGATGACAATATCTATTGCAGTTATCCCCTCAGATCACTACGAATATCCGTCACGTCTGGCAATCAGTCAGGACTGTGCACGAGTTAAAGAATATCTGAAAATTCAAGAGGGAAGTAACTATATGTTGGAGAAAGAGATATGAAAAAACTTTTTCTTTTGCTGATCCCCTTTCTTCTCGCCGGCTGTGCAATTCTTTATCCTCAACCCAAACAGGTGCTACCGCAGGATCAGCAAGATTTCTGCCAGGCTTTTTCTGAATTTCAGGAAAGTCATCGGATTGCTGGTTTCAAGAAACTTGTGGCGGATTTCCCGGAGAGTCTCTGGTCTGCCCGGGCAAAAACAATCATTCTCTACACGCAAGATCTGGATCAGCTGAAAGTGCAGAATGAACAATTGCACAGATCTCAGCGACAACACTCCCTTGATCTGGAGAGTTTGAGCCGACAGAATCAGCAGTTGAAGGAGCAGTCAGAACAGCTGGATAAGTTAAATCGTCAATTGACGGATAAGATTGAACAGCTTAAAGACCTATTGATCCAATCAGAAAAATATCCCCAGAAATAAACAGTTATCAGCTATTTGCCCGTTCATATTGGACCGGCCAGGGGTGATTTTCTCCAAGGACCCGGGCGGCATGCAGTGACCAGTAAGGATCATCCAATAGCTTTCTTCCCAGTAATACTGCATCTGCCAATTCTGTGGCGATGATCTGTTCGGCTTGTGCCGGATCGGTGATCAGTCCTACCGCCCCGGTTGCGATATCGATCTTGTTTTTAACTTTGGTCGCCAATGGCACCTGAAAACCCGGTCCGGCTGGAATGATGGCATCGGGAACCAGTCCTCCAGAAGAACAATCGATCAGATCAACTCCCAGCAACTTAAGTTGCTGACAGAACTCCAGCGATTGCTCTAAGCTCAATCCTCCCTTGACCCAATCAGTCGCAGAGATACGGACAAACATAGGGAGGTTGGCCGGCCAGATTTCCCGAACCAGCTTGGCGATATGCAGAGGGAATCGAACCCGGTTTTCGATTGATCCGCCAAACTCATCTTTTCGACAGTTACTTAAGGGTGAAAGGAATTGATGGAGCAGGTAACCGTGGGCGGCATGCAGTTCCACAATTTGAAAACCCGCCTTCAGAGCCCGGTGGGTTGCTTCGGCAAACTGCCGGGTAATTTTATCCAGATCCTCTGCAGTTGCCTCCCTTGGAGTCTGATGTCCGGGAGCAAAGGGGATCGGACTGGGGGCGATGGGTTGCCAGCCGTGGTTATTGGAGTCAAGCGGTTGTCCACCCAGCCAGGGTGGTTTTACTGCAGCCTTACGTCCGGCATGAGCCAGTTGAATTCCAACAGTGGAACCCTGTTCTTTGATAAAGGCAATCATGGCAGTGAGTGATGCAGCATGCTCATCACTCCAAAGGCCTAAATCTTTCAGGCTGATTCTCCCTTCCGGAGTCACCGCCACGGCCTCAATCAGTATGAGCCCTGCGCCACCCACAGCCCGACTGCCATAATGGACATAGTGCCAATTATTGGCTTTACCATCAGGGCTGGAATATTGACACATGGGTGAAACAAAGATCCGATTTGGGATTGTCAGATCACGAAGTTTCAGTGGTGAGAACAGGTGCCCCATTATTATCTCCTTCAAGTTCTTTGTGACTGGAAAGTCTATAAGGTCTTTGTCTCTGGTTTTTAGCAGCTGTTGAAAAACTATCTGCGTTGCGATTGCTGTGTTGAAAATTGCCTCAAAATGCTCATTTGCTGTATGTAAGCCGCGCTTTTTCGGCAATTTTTGCCTTGCACTCGCGGTCTCGAAAACGTTTTTCAACACCCTGTTAGGGTCTATATTCAATATCCCCCATTTGATTGTGATATCTGATCATTGATAGTCCAGAAGTCGTACAGATAACCCAGACCAAAAATTCCAATGGTCAATAAATAAATAATTCCACTGATCCATTTGCCAAGATACATACGATGAAGTCCGAATAGACCGAGAAAGGTCAACAGAATCCAGGTGACGGTGTAGTCATGGATCCCTTTAGTAAAGCGGAAATTGGCCTGTCGATCCATCCCCGGGATGAGAAACAGGTCGATAATCCAGCCGATGCCGCAGAGCCCAAGAGTCAAAAAATAGATGGTTCCGGTCAGCGGTTTACCATAATAGAAGCGATGTGAACCGGTAAAACCGAATAGCCATAAAATATAACCGATTGTTTTCTGATGGGTATTGTTGTCAATATACACGTTTGCCCCTTCTATACGTTATTCAGGTTCAATTCCCAGAGCGACTAGATAGCGTGAAACCATATTATATGTGGCAATCACACCAATCAGTTCTACCAGGTGTCGATCCTTTTGTAACGCATCGATCACTGTCAACATGGTTGCTTCTGCAACCTCTACCTCTCGGGTCATCTCTATACATAATTGAATGACAGCTTTTTCTGTTTCACTGAATAATAAACTGTTCAGGGTTAAGTGGTCAATTTGCTGCAGATTGTTGAGCTGCTCTCTGGTTCCCCCCACTTTTAAGAATTCTGGAGCATGTTGAGTGAATTCATATTCTGCTTTATTGAGTATGGCAACGGTGCAGATTGCCAGTTCACGCAATTTAGCCGGCAGTTCCAAATTATTTCTCACTTCATTGAGAAAGCTATTCCAGCCCGCGGCAAAGGGAGGGCTGTGCAATAACATCCGATCCAGATTTAATAAAGTTCCACCCCGGCGAAAACGGATAGCTGCAATCAGTTCCGATGGTTCCTGAATGTTTTCCGGTTGATAGGGAACGGCAGGCATAGATAGCTCCTTAATGAAATTCGACGAAGGGAGATTGAGATTACGATATTGTGATAACAACTGCAAGAATTCTGCTCTGATATATGGACATATATGTTGATCGCTAAATGGTTATAAACAGGCAATTCATATTATTGGCTGGCATCTTGATTAAAGAAGATCACCTGTTATGATATGAGTGTCTGTTTGTTTTGCTGCACAATTATTATTGTTATTTATCTTCTATTATCAATTTTGGGGAATATGAATATTAGTTTAAAAGAGATAATTGACTTGGATGACCTGCGAGAGTTAATGCTTTTTTTTCATGAAGCAGCAGGGATCTCTGTTGGTGTGATGGATGCAGAGAATAATTGGCTGGTATCCATTGGTTGGCAAGATATCTGTACGAACTTTCATCAAATTGCTCCTGGGAGCCGTAAAAACTGCATCTTGAGTGAAACAGAAATCCAGAAATATTTGGATAAGAAGGAGTATCTCACCTATCCCTGCCCGAATGGGTTGATTGAGATAGCGATCCCAATTCTGCTCGATAAGGTCCCCCTGGGGTTCTTTTTTCTTGGACAATTTCTCCACCATCCCCCAGATCATGATTATTTTCGACGACAGGCAGTTGCCTATGGTTTTGATGTAGAAGCTTATCTTCAAGCGCTGGAAACCGTTCCGATTGTTTCTAAACAGCGAATCGATTATTTGATGAAATTCTTTGTCCTTTTTTTTGATCTTCTGACCCGCATAGGCTCTGAAAACCAACAACGGCACTTGGCAGAATTAAAAATTAAGCAGGCCAGGGAACAGTTGGAGTCCCGGGTGGAGGAGCGGACTATCGAACTGAATCGTGCTTTGATTGAGGTCGGAGATCTTGCAGCTCAGCTGAATGAAAGTCTAAAAAAGGTTGGACAGTTAGCAATGACAGATTCTTTGACCGAGACCTATAATCGCCGTAAATTTGATGAGATTGTTGTCAAAGAGCATCATCTTGCTAATCATGGGGGGACCCCCTTTTCGTTAATTATGTTTGATATTGATCACTTTAAGAAGGTTAATGATAAATTTGGACATAGCGCTGGAGATCAGGTGCTAATACATCTTTCCCGGATGATACGTGGTTTGGTTCGTCAGGGAGATTTGCTGATTCGTTGGGGGGGGGAGGAGTTCTTAATTCTGTTGCCCAGTACTCAGATTGAGGAGGCCGGACCCTTTGCCGAGCGGATCAGGCAGGAGGTGGAGCATGAGCAATTTCCAGTAGTTGGAGCAATTACAATCAGTCTTGGTGTTGCTCAACTCCGAGAAGGGGATAGCACTGACACCCTTATCAAAAGGGTTGACCTTGCTCTTTATCAAGCTAAACAGGATGGGCGAAATCGGGTTGTAATGTGTCCTGAATTGTAGATTTATATGAAAGGTGTTAGATTGACTGGATATTACAATTCATTTTTTCTGTAAGATAAAACTTAAAATAGTGGAGCAACACAATGAGAAACTGCACCAAAATAATTTTATTCATATTTTTGGCCGTTATATTTTCTACACAGGGCTATGCCGCATCTGCAGTTGAGCTGAATACCAAGGCCGATGCATCATTGAAAGAGCTTTATACTAAAACAGGGGCAGCTAAGGAATTGTCAAAAAAATCTGTGGGCATACTGATTTTTCCTGCTGTATACAAGGCTGGCATTGGTATTGGTGGTGAATATGGGGAAGGGGTTCTTCGCATCAAGGGGAAAACTGTAGATTATTATTCGACAGCAGGAGCTTCAATTGGGTTTCAACTTGGCGCCCAGAAAAAAAGTATTATTTTACTGTTTATGACCCAATCAGCATTGTCAAACTTTCAGAGTAGTAAGGGATGGGAAGCAGGCGTTGATGGGTCCGTTGCCATAGTTGAATTTGGAGCAGGAAAGGACTTTGATACAAAAACGGTTACAAGTTCCATTGTCGGTTTTGTTTTCAGTAATAAAGGTCTTATGTACAACCTTTCTCTAGAAGGGTCAAAGATGACAAAAATCAAGAAATAGGGTTGTCTTAAGTTGAAAAAATTTCCAGAAATAAAGTCCGTAGACCTGCTTGATCTACGGACTTTATTTTTTTATTTATTCTGCTGTTGACGGTGTACCAAGGGGGACCAGCAGAATTTGAATTCGCCGATTTTGAGCACGACCGGCAGCTTCTTTATTACTGGCAACCGGTTGGTATTCGCTGTACCCGGCGGCAATTAAGCGCTCTCCCTTCAGGCCAACCTTGTCCTGCAGAAAATGGACAACACTGGTGGCTCGGGCCGTTGAAAGTTCCCAGTTAGAAGGGTAGCGTTCTATTAACCGGCTACTGATTTTGACGTTATCAGTATGCCCGGCAATCTGTAACGCTTTATCCGGAAATTTATTCAGGACATCACCGAGACTTTTGAGTACTTTTTGTCCCACCGGTTTAATTGCGGTTTTCCCGGAATCAAAAAGAATGTTGTTGAGCAGGTTGACCGATAATTGCCCTTCAAGGTTTGATATTGTCAATTCTCCCCGTTCTATTTCCGCCTCCAGGGCACCAACAAGTTGATTGTAGGTATTTTTAACTTTTGCCAGTCGTGCTTCTCGGGCAATTTTTTCTTTTTCCAGAGCCCGGTTCAGATCCTCAATAGTGGTTAGTAATTGGTCATTTGTCTGTTGCATATCGGCCAGTTGCTCACTCAATGCAGCAATTTGTTGTTGGTGAATCGTGAGGTTTCCCTCCTGTCGTTCCTCCGTGGCCTGGGCCGCCAGTAAATCCCGTTGCAGTTTAGAGTTTTGCCGCAATATGTCAACCAGGCGGGCATTGAGATTAGAAAGGTCATCCTGAAGATTTTTTTTATCTTGACGTAACTCACTGACAGTCGCCGAAAGGTCAGTGACATCATGAGTCAATAGATCAGCTTCGTTGACTTTTTGTTGGTAAGTGTTTTTGCTGACGCAAGCTCCCAAAACGAGGGGGAGCCCAAGCAGTAGGATAATGAGTAAACTTTTCATTTGCTGCTCCTTTTAAATATTTATAAAATTATCATTCTGTCTCTCTGGTTAAGACTCTATTTTTACCACAAGTTGTGGAAATGTAAAGGGGATTTCCACGACGAAGGCCCGTGTTTTCGGTTGCGAGTGTAATCAGTGATATGCTATAAATTGGATTCTTTTCCCCAATCATATCCATATATTTACGGGTTTTGACCCGGTCTGGAGTTTTAACCGATGCAGTTTGAAATTGAAAGAATTGTCCGCACCGCATTGGCAGAGGATATTGGTCTGGGTGATGTAACGACCGAAGTTACGATAGCCCGGGATAGTGTTGCTCGCGCAGATTTGGTCGCCAAAGAAAACTTTACGTTAGCGGGGATTGATGTTGCTGAGGTGGTTTTCCGTACCCTTGACCGTGATGTCCGCTTTGAAAAGATCTTTGTTGATGGGCAATCTGTGCGTAAGGGAGAGGTTATTGCCTGGTTGAAAGGAAAATCTTCCGTTCTGTTGCAGGGGGAACGTGTCGCACTGAATTTATTGCAGAGAATGAGTGGGATTGCCAGCTTAACCGCTCAATATGTTGCTGCGGTGGAAGGGACAACCGCAAAAATTGTTGATACCCGCAAGACGGTTCCCGGGTTACGGGCTCTGGATAAATATTCTGTGCGCATGGGGGGTGGGTGGAACCATCGGATCGGTTTGTTCGACGGGGTTCTTATCAAAGAAAATCATATCGCTGCTGCTGGTGGAATCTCTGCCGCCATTGAAAGGGCGAAAGGGAAGCTTTCACATACCCTTAAAATTGAAATTGAAACGCGAAATCTGGCGGAAGCTGAGGAAGCACTCCTGGCTGGTGCCGATATCATTATGCTGGACAATATGAGCCTTGCTGAAATGTCTCAGGGTGTTGAACTGATTGCCGGCAGAGCGTTGGTTGAAGCTTCCGGGGGGGTCAATTTGGAACGGGTTCGGGATATTGCAGAAACGGGCGTTGACATTATTTCCGTTGGAGCATTGACTCATTCTGTTTCGGCAGCTGATATTTCCATGTTATTTAATTAATTGGAGAGCCATTGACTTCACGCGACAGAATACAAACTTTGCTTCGCAGCCACCCAGGAGAGTATCTCTCCGGAGAGAAAATCAGCCATTTGCTGCATATTTCCCGGGCCGCTGTGTGGAAACAAGTTAAGGTCTTACGCGAATCAGGTTTTGACATTGAAGCCAAACATTCCCTGGGTTATCGATTGGTTGCTGCCCCTGACTTACTGGACGGTGCTGATATCGAAGCTGGCTTGGCTTGCCGGTTGATCGGCCAAAGGGTCGTTTCATTGACAGAAACAGATTCAACCAATATTCAAGCTCGCCGGATAGCTGAAGAGGGGGCGATCGAGGGTACGGTGGTTGTTGCTGATCAGCAAAATTCCGGTCGAGGTCGTCTTGGCCGGAGCTGGGAATCTCCTTCCGGAGTTAATCTTTATTGTTCTATCTTATTGCGTCCCAAGATTCCCGTTCAACAGGCACCCCAACTCACTTTTCTTTCCGCCGTTGCCGTTGTTGAAACCCTGGAAGATGTTTGTCATCTGTCTGCAGAAGTGAAGTGGCCGAATGATATCCTGGTTAATGGTGCCAAAATCTGCGGATTACTCAACGAAATGAATGCTGAGACAGAGCAGATTCATTTTGTTATACTCGGGGTCGGTGTTAATCTTAATATGACAGCAAGTCAGTTTCCTGATGGCCTCAATTACCCTGCAACCTCAGCTCTCCTGGAAACTGGAAAGGCAGTTGATCGGTTAGTTTTTTTACGGGCATTTATACAACGTCTGGATCTCTACTATTCTGAATTTCTACGGGAAGGATTCTCTCCAATAAGGCGCCGCTGGGAAAGTCTCTGTAAGTTAATCAATGTACAAGTTGAGGTCGACCAGGGAAGTCATCGTTGCTGTGGTACCGTTGTGGGGCTGGATGTTGATGGAGCGTTACGATTGCAGCTGAATAATGGCAAAGTTGAGCGAATTCTTGCCGGTGATATTCGACCAACTGAAAAAAAATAACTGGATAGTGGTGGGAGCTAAAGAAGCAGATGTTATTGGTTGTTGACGTCGGAAATAGCAATACCGTCCTCGGAATTTATGATGGTCAAAGTTTGCTGGCAAACTGGCGGGTTGGGACAGATAAACACCGAACTGTTGATGAATACGCCATGTTAATCAATGACCTGTTTTGTTTGTCAAAATTGCAGTTCTCAGACTTAAGTGATGTTATTGTCTCAAGTGTTGTCCCCCCGATGCTGGATACTTTTGCCGGACTTTGTCAGAAGTATTTCCAGTTGACTCCCTATATTGTTGGTCCGGGGATGAAAACGGGTATGCCAATTCAATATGATAATCCGCGGGAAGTTGGTGCAGATCGCATTGTTAATGCCATTGCCGCTTACGAAAAATCCAAGTGTGGCTTGATTGTTGTTGATTTTGGTACGGCAACGACTTTTGATGTGATTTCCCCGGACGGTAGTTATCAGGGGGGGGCTATTGCTCCCGG
>JAGLDI010000148.1 GCA_023145655.1 Desulfuromusa sp.
GCTGCTGCTGCAGCCAAAGCGTTAGAGACATTATGGCGACCGGGAATATTTAACTGAACCGGGTAGCGTTGTTCTGCCAATATAAGCTCAAAACTGACCCCCTTCTCATTATCTTCAATGTTTTCTGCGCACACCTGAGCCTCTGCAGACAACCCATAAGTGAGTTTCTTGACCCCATTGGCAACCGGCAATTGTGCCACCCGGGGATCATCGAGGTTAAGGATGGCAGTCCCTCCCCGCAAACCAGCATAAAGTTCCCCCTTTGCTCTGGAGACACCATCCAACCCCTGCAAGGTTTCCAGATGAGCCTCCCCTATATTGGTAATAATACCGATTGAAGGCTGAGCAATTTCAGTCAAACGTTCTATTTCACCAATAGCACTGGTCCCCATTTCCAGAACCGCCCATTGATGTCTTTTTTCCACACCGAACAAAGTCAGCGGAAGCCCGATCAAATTATTAAAGTTCCCAGCAGTCTTCAGTCCCGGTGCGATCTGTTCCAGAATTGTTGCCAACATCTCCTTGGTGGTCGTTTTTCCCACCGATCCGGTGATCGCGATCAAAGGCCCATTAAGCTGTAAACGGCAAGCGGCAGCGATATCCCCAAGCGCCCGTAGCGTATCTGCAACCCTGACCACCGGGACACTTAAGCCGACGACAACCTCTTCACTCAAGCAGGCGGTGGCTCCATTTTTTACGGCCTGGCTGAGATAATCGTGGCCGTCAAAGCGTTCACCACGCAGGGGGACAAAGAGTGACCCGGGAGTCAGGTTACGACTGTCTGTTGAAATACCACTCAACTGACAATTGACTTTCCTGCCGGAATATTTTCCATCGGTAATTCTGGCTATTTGTTCAAGATCAAACATATTTTCCAGCTCCAACGGCACTTTTTGTATCGATTGAGTCGGTGGTCCCATTCAGTACACGATCCAGCTCCTCCCGATCATCAAAGTGGATCTTTTCGGTTCCAAGGATCTGATAGTCCTCATGCCCCTTGCCCGCAACCAGCAGCAAATCCCCCTCTTCGGCCAAAGAACCGGCAAATTCAATTGCAGCGCGGCGATCAGGGATGACAATAAATCCATCCGCAAAAAGAGCCTGCTCCACCTTCAATTCCCGGCTGCCCACAGCGAGAGCTCCGCTACGAACCTGTTCCAGAATTTCCAATGGATCCTCGCTACGGGGGTTATCTGAGGTAAAAATTGATAAGTTTGAGTATTTGACTGATATAACCGCCATCAATGGCCGCTTCTCTTTATCCCGGTCTCCGCCGCAACCAACCACCGTCAACAACCGCCTGGAATCTATTTTTGCCAGTGTTTTTAAGGCTTGCTCCAGAGCGTCCGGGGTGTGTGAATAATCAACCAGCGCCAAAATACCCTGACGATTTTTAACTTTTTCTACCCGCCCTGGAACTTGAGGTGCAGTGGCAATTCCCTGAGCAATAATATTATTGTCTATTCCCAACTGCTGTGCTGTTGCAACGGCAGCCAACAGATTGCTGAGATTAAAATCACCGATCATCCCACTGTTAATAACAACATCACCCTTGTCTCCGGTAAAAATACCGCTGATCTGATTACGATCAACCTGCACCTGCTGCGGATAGACATCGGCACGGCTATCCAGGCCGAAGGAGACCCATTTCTGGTTTTCCTGCAACAAGCGGATGCCATAATTATCTTCTCGATTGATAATTCCAACCCCGACCCCTAATAACGGGTTAAACAACCGCCGCTTACTGGCAAAATAACAATCCAGAGTTCCATGATAATCAAGATGATCCTGGGTGAGGTTGGTAAAAACCGCGGCACTAAAGTTGATTCCATCAACCCGATGTTGCTCCAATGCGTGAGAAGAAACCTCAAGGATCAAAACATTTGCCCCCCGCTGACGAAATTCTGCCATCATTTGCAATAGATCAATTGATTCTGGTGTTGTCCGGGATGCTTCGTAGCATATTTCACCACATCGATATTCAACCGTACCAAAAACTGCAGGGGAAAAACCGGCCTGTTTGAAGATTGCCTCCAGCAGATAGGTAATGGTTGTTTTCCCATTGGTTCCAGTGACCCCAATAACAGGAATATCTACAGTCGGATCACCATAAAACTGTGCAGCCATCACTGCCATTACCTGACGGACATTAATAACCTGGATAAAACAGATATCTTCCGCATAATCTTCTGGCAGACGTTCAGCAACAACTGCGATAGCCCCCCCTTGTAAAGCTTGTGGCAGATAATCAAAACCATCAACCTTGACTCCGGGTAACGCAAAGAACACCATTCCCGGTTTAACCTGACGTGAGTCGTAGGCTAATCCAGAAATTTCCTGCTGCACCGATCCGATAACAGTAATCGGCTGGATCTCTGTCAGCAGTTTTTGTAGTGTTATTGGATGTCTTTGCAAGACTGTCATCAATCAGACTCCAAAACGGATCCAGGCCGATTTTCCATAACGGATAATCTTGCCTGGGAGAGGATATTGTTTAACCACATGACCGCTGCCTGAAAGTTTCAGGTTCAGATTTCTCTGTTGCATTGTCTGCAACACCTGGCGATAACTCATCCCTGAAAAGTTCGGCATTCTCAACCCGTCACTTACTTTTGTTTCGGGGAGTAATGGTGCCAAATCGGGTAATGGCTCTGTAGCCACCGACTTCTCCGCCAAAGCCACTACGGTTCCTTTCGGGAGGATGTTCAAATAGCTGAGAGTCTGACCGGCAATCCGGGAAAATACCGGCGCAGCAACCAAACCACCATAGGTTTTTCCCTTGGGTTCATCGACTGTAACCGACAAAACCAATGCGGGATTATCTGCCGGGACGAAGCCAATAAATGAGGACACGCGCTTATCCGGTGAGTATCCACCCGTTACCATATCAACCTTTTGAGCGGTACCAGTCTTTCCGGCGACTCGATACCCCGGAAGAGCTGCCCTGGTTCCGGTTCCGCCCGGTTCAGTTACTGACACCATCATCTCCCTCACCAGTCGCGCAGTTTTTTCTGAGATAACCCGGTGGCGCACCTGAGGCAGCCGTTTTTCTACTAATTGTCCATCTGTTGTGGTTATTTTTTCAACCAGGTAGGGCTCCATCAGCAGTCCACCATTAGCAATAGCAGCCATAGCTGCGGTTATCTGTATCGGCGTAACACTTATCCCCTGACCAAAAGAAATTGCTGCCAGATCAATCTCAAACCACTTGGAAGGTGGCCGAAGCATCCCCTCAACTTCTCCGGGAAGATCAACACCGGTCTGTTCACCAAATCCAAAATTGCGAAGATAGGAATAGAACCGCTCCCGCTCCAGGATCTTACCGAGCTTTGCAAAGCCAATATTGCTGCTGAACTTAAGGGTCTCTTTCAAGCTCAGTTTTTTGAATTTTTTGTGATCACGGATCGTTTTACCACCGACAGAATAGCGGCCGTTCTCACAATAGATTTTTTTACCGGGTTGCACTAACCCTTCCTCAAGAACCGCTGCCAATAAAAACGGTTTAAAGGTTGAGCCCGGCTCATACATATCGCAGACGGCCCGGTTACGGCGCCTGGCTGCCGGATACTGCCCGGCCAGATTAGGGTTATAATCGGGTTGGCTGGCCAGTGCCAGAATTCGCCCACTGGCGGGCTCCAACATAACAATCGTCCCACCGACAGCACCGGTTTCATCAACAACCCTGGCCAATTCTTTCTCTGCCACATATTGCAATGATCGATCGAGGGTCAGAAATAGATTATGACCGGCAACCCCACCCTGAACCAACTGATCAGATGATGCCAGCCCCCGGCCCCGGGCATCATGTAGCGACACCAATCGCCCCGGTGTCCCCTGGAGTAATTGGTCATATTCCAGTTCGACCCCCTCAAGCCCCCTGGGGTCCAATCCGGTAAACCCCAAGACATGCGCCGCAGTGCTTGTCTGTGGATAGTAACGCTTTCGTTCGGTAACAAATTCCAAGCCATAAATCTTCAATTTACGAATTTTTGATACTACCTCAGGGTCGAGTTTCCGTTGTAGCCAGACGAAACGTTTCCTTGAGGAAAGCAACTTGAACAGCTCTTTCTTTGGCTTTTTAAGTAGTTTTTCCAGCTTCCCGGAAGCTTCCCGGGGATTTTTGATCAGGACTGGATCGGCATAAAGTGATTCTGCTGCCAGACTTACAGCAAGAGGGTCGCCCCTGCTGTCAAAAATACCTCCGCGCTGCGGTGCCAATTTAACCACCCGCTGGCGTTGCTGATCGGCCCGGTGTTGAAGCTCTGGAGCCAACACAACCTGAAGATAATAAGCGCGCCCGGCAATAATTAAAAATGCCAGGATAAACAGGGCGCCAAAAAAGCGGATGCGGATCTGAATTCCACGTTCCATTAAAGCTATATCACTCCACTCTGATGATTTGTCCGGGGGATGGAGTACGCAACCCCAGCTCTTTTCTCGCCAGCTTTTCAATCCGCTCATCTCGAGCCAGAAAAGCAGCTTCCGTTTTTAACTTTTTGATCTGTTGCTCATGACTGCGAATATCACGCTCCATACTGGAAATACTGTATTCAAGGTTAATCGCATGAATCCGCGACCAGACGAACAGCACAGAAAGTAGAGAAATCAATATGATGGCGATAAAAACAGAGCTGAGGCGAGGTCGATAAAGTGAAAAACCAGTAATTTTAACTGTGACCTGAGATACAGCTTCTGACATTTGAGTGACCCTTTCTTCTTCCGCTTCTAGTTAACAGCGTTCAGCCGCTCTTAAAATGGCACTGCGAGAACGAGGATTTTGCTCGACTTCGTCCTCCCCGGCTTTTACCCCCCGCCGGGTCAGAATTTTTACGTCAGGAGTATGATCACACTGGCAAACCGGCAAGCGGGGTGGACAGATACAACCCTTAGCCTTTTTGCGCAACAGATGTTTGACGATTCGATCTTCCAGTGAATGGAAGCTGATTACAACCAGCCGCCCTCCTGGCTTTAGCAACGAGATTGCCGCCGTTACTCCCCGTTCCAACTGCCCCAACTCATCATTTACGTAGATTCTTAATGCTTGAAATACCCGGGTTGCCGGGTGAATCCGACTGGGTTTCTGTCCACCGGGGATCGCTTGGCGGATCAACTCGGCAAGTTCTCCGGTTTTTATCAATGCCGACTCCTGACGCTGGGCAAGAATCCTCCGGACAATCCTTCGGCTGTAGCGCTCTTCCCCATACTCAAAAAAGATGCGGAGCAATTCTGCCTCTTCAAACTGATTAACAACATCTGCGGCAGTGATTCCCGTCGTCGGATCCATCCGCATATCAAGAGGAGCATCATAACGGAAAGAGAAGCCCCGCTCCGGGGTATCGAGTTGATGGGAGGAAACCCCGAGATCGAGAAACATACCGTCAAGGTCATCAATATCAAGTTGCTGCAGAATTTGAGCCGCCTGATCAAAGGTCGCATGGTGCAGGCTGACCCGATCCCCATAGAGAGCCAAAACTTTGGCTGCCTCCTGTAGTGCAGCGGGATCTCGATCTAAACCGACAAGATGACTGTCTGTAGCCTTTTCCAGAATCAAGCGGGAATGTCCGGCACCGCCAAGGGTGCCATCCAGATAAATTCCACCCGCGACAGGCTGCAACCAGTGCAGAACGTCCTCTGTCATCACCGACAGGTGGTCAAAGGGAGC
>JAGLDI010000149.1 GCA_023145655.1 Desulfuromusa sp.
GCCACCCGAAACTACTGCTGCTTGATGAACCAGCTGCCGGTCTCAATTCAGCCGACGCAAAAGATCTGATTCGGCTGATACGCTGGATCCATGAAACGTTTGACGTGACTATCTGGATGATCGAACACCACATGGATGTCATGATGGAACTTTGCACCCAGATCAAGGTTATCGATTTTGGTGAAACTATTGCCGAAGGTAGTGCGGAACACGTACGTAACCACCCTGCTGTTATGACTGCTTATCTGGGAGATGATAATATCTGATGCTATTGTCAGTAGAAAACCTTGAAGTTAAATATGGAAATATCCAGGCTCTCCACGGGATCAGCTTTCACGTCAACGAAGGTGAGATTGTCACCCTGATCGGTGCTAACGGAGCAGGGAAAACCACTTGCATGCATACCATCACCCGCCTACCTCCCCCGGAAGCACCGCGAGTTATTGCCGGAGATATAAAGTTCAAAGGGGAATCAATCCTCAAAACTCAGCCGAGTGATGTGGTTAAAAAACTGCACCTCGCCCTCTCCCCAGAGGGTCGACGGATCTTCGGCAACCTGACAGTTCTGGAAAATTTAAAGCTGGCAACCTATGCACGAGAAAAAGATGCTGACCTGGAAAAAGAATATGATTATATTTTTGAACTATTCCCCCGTTTAAAAGAACGTCGAAACCAACGGAGCGAATCCTTAAGTGGTGGTGAGCAGCAGATGCTCGCCGTAGGACGAGCCCTGATGACCGGTTGTAGAATCCTTCTCCTGGATGAACCCAGTATGGGGCTGGCACCGGTTCTGAAATATGAGATGTTCCGCAAGCTCAAACAACTCAATGAAGATGGAATGACGATTCTACTGGTTGAACAAAATGCCAACCTGGCTCTCAAGTTAGCCCATCGTGGCTATGTTATGGACACCGGAAATATCGTTGCTGAAGGTACCGGAGAAGAGCTGTTGAACAACCCGGAGGTGAAGAAGGCCTATCTGGGTGGATAGGGCTTAATCAGGTGATTGAGGTTTACTGTTCCTCTTCAGCGTTCAAGACAATTTGATAAAACTGGCAATCAGTCAATGGATCGACGGCCAGACAGTTTACAAATTTCAAAGCCACCAATCGGTAGACAATCCGGTCGATGGCTTTTCATTTTCCGGGTTTACTGATTGAATATATTATCCGGATCTCTTACAAATGACCTCATATGAAAAAACTTCAAACCTTCATCTGCTGTTATTTTATCACGACTCTGCTGCTCGGCTGCAGTGATCCGGGTTATTACCTCCAATCAGCCAGAGGGCACCTGGATGTGATGTCAAGTACCGAGCCGATAGAACAGGTGGTTGCAGATCCACAGACCAACCCGGAAATCCGGCAACAGCTGGAAAAAGTTCTGCTGATGCGGGATTTTGCAGTGACAGAACTCGGCCTGCCAGATAATGACAGCTATCGTCGCTATGCTGACATTGGTCGACCCTATGTGGTCTGGAATGTGGTTGCCGCAACAGAGTTCTCTCTCTCACCGAAACAATGGTGTTTTCCGGTAGCTGGTTGCGTCTCCTACAAGGGATATTTTGCACAAACGGACGCAGAAGAACTGGCCTATGACTTGCGATCCGAAAACTACGATGTCGATCTCTACGGTGTTCAGGCTTACTCAACCCTCGGCTGGTTTAACGACCCGGTATTGAACACCTTTATCAGCTCTTCCGACGCGCGGTTGGCAGGTCTGTTATTCCATGAACTGGCACACCAGTTGGTCTATATTGACGGTGACAGCTCTTTTAATGAAGCCTTTGCCATGACCGTACAGATCGAAGGTGTCAGGCGGTGGTTTCAACAAACGGCCAATCCGGAAGAGTGGCAACATTTTCTTGATCAGCAGGTACAAACTGAGGTATTTCAGGATTATCTGCAGACGGTCCATGAGCAGTTGAGCGTTCTTTACCGTCAGGATTTGTCCACAGAAGAGATGCGGGCTAAAAAACAACGATTGATCAGTGTGGCAATGGAAGAGTTTGCACAATTAAAAAAGGCTGGCAGACTGAACCATAGATTTGATCGTTGGATGTCACGTGGGTTGAATAACGCCCGGCTAGCCGGAATCGCAACCTACCGCGAATTGGTTCCTGGGTTCCAGGTGATTTTGCAACAATGTCGGGGAGACTTCGGTTGTTTTTATACTCAAGTCGAACAACTGGTCAAACTACCTAAAAACACGAGGCGATCTCGATTAAAAAATCAGTCTCCACCAGTCCTGAAAACCATATAGTGAGGAAAAGTTTTATGAAAAATTTATTTATTCGCTACATATTATGGAGTATTTTCCTGGTTATTCCGGGGATAATCCCGGTCAGCAATCTTTGGGCAGCACAGCCAATCGGCTCTGGTGCACTATTCCCTGAGGTTCCACTGCCCGCTCCGCTTGAGTCCGATCAACGCACCTATCTGGGGCTGGTCGATGACCAACCTTTTACCCTGCAGCAGATCGAAGGGCGTGTTGCTCTGGTTGAGATACTCAACGTCCACTGCCCACACTGTATCAGACAGACAAAACCCTACAGTGAGCTTTATGACATGCTCGAAGCCGACCCGGAAACCCAGGGGAAAATTAAAATTATTGGTGTAGCAGTTGCCAACGATGACGAAGCAATTGATGATTTTGTGGTTATTTATGGGGTTCACTACCCGATTATTTCTGATCATGATTTCAAACTGCACAGTGCCCTACAAGCGGGAGCAACCCCCTTTTCTCTCTATCTGTTGCGCAACCAACCGGGGGAGAACTTTGTTGTCACCGACACCCATCTCGGTAACGATTATAAAATGGATAAGCTGTTCAGTTATCTCAAAGATCTTTTGACCATAAACAGTAGTGATTTCGTCACCACACAAGCGGAAGAAGCTGCTGGAAAAAGTACCCTGCTGCCCTCACAATCTGAAGAAGAAATTTCTGCGATGATTAAAGATACTTTTGCAGCACAGGGGAATGATCTCAACAATTTTCACAAACTCGATTTACCAAGTGGTCGCCGAGTCTATACTGCAACTCTGACGCAAAACGGGCAGAGCCAACCCATCTTTGCCGAAGTCAACAGTCGGTCAGCCATCTGTGATGTCTGCCATGATGTCCATTTTTTCTACGTATTTGA
>JAGLDI010000015.1 GCA_023145655.1 Desulfuromusa sp.
CATCCGATGGTTTAACATTATCATTATAAGTGACTGTTTTTTTGGTTTTTTTAAATTGATCAACTTCTTCAAGATTGAAAGCTTTCCCGCCGATAGTTGTAAAAATCTGTTGTTTTTCCTGATCAACCGGCAGGGCTCCATTTAATAGTGGCGGATAGAGGGAATTCAGATCGACCTCGACCCTCTCAGCAAGACAGCTTCCCAGCAACCGGAGCAATTGACCTGCCTCATCCTGTCCCGGGGCGCAAATTGAGCGGGTCAGATGGGGCTGATTTTCCAAGATACTGTGTATCATCCGGCTACAGGATGTTCCCGGACCAACTTCGAGAAAAATCCGCGCTCCATCTGCATAAAGCTGCTCAATCACGCGGGGATAATCGATGGTATCAAGTGCCTGGGCAAGAATTACATCGGCCGCATGATCAGAGGTAAGAGGATATTTTCTCCCCAGAGCACAACTGTAGAAATCAATTCCTCCAGGGAGGGTGACGGGGAAAAGATGCAGTTTTCGGTAGGCATCTGCAACCGCTTTTGTCACCTCACAGTGGACTGTCGTCACCCCTTGTAACGGGATAAAATGGCAACCAAGATCAGCTACCAGTTTTTCAATCTGCCGCCGCTGACCACCAACAACCGATTCTCGGTGGGTATTGATAATCAGTAGATAAACCTGCTTCTTTCCCTGCAGATATTGTTTGATTGGTTCCGCCGGAAGATTGATCATCCCCAACACCCAATCAACCGGCTGATTCGGTTTTAAACCCCAGGTCCGCTTCGCCGCCCGGCACTCTCCCGCCAATTCATGGGTAAACAGAGGTGATTTTTCCAGCCGTTGCAACATTCCGTCACGATCTCGCCAGGCACCGGAAGAAAACAGTCCTGCCGACTCTCCAAGGCTGTAGCCACTAATCATCTGCGGTTTAATCCCAAAATGGGAGAGCAGATCACTCAATGCTGTACACTGAGCAACGTGAGAGATCACCAGGGCATTGTGGTTCTCTTGAATGGACTCCGCCAGTTCAGCTCGCCAGAAATGGTCGGGAAGGTATTGATCAGCCAGATAATCATTGTACTGATCCTGCTGCCGATAAACTTCCGGCCAGAGGACCGATAGCTCACGCCCCATCCCGGCAAACTGATTGCCGGATCCAGGAAACATAAAAGCGATCTTTCCTGCGGTTCCAAGTGGCTGGGCAGAGTAGAAGATCTGCTCGCGCAGAGCTGGCGGAAGTAACTCAGCACCGCTCACTCCGATAGATCGGTCAGGGTTGACAGTGATTGTTTGCTCGGCATGATCAAGTTTAGTAACAAGATCTTCCCGGGTTGTAGAGACAAGGCTTAAACAATGGTGAAGGGTCAGGTCCAGTGGATTCCGTTGAAACCATAACTGTGCCAGAGCATCAATGTTCAGAGCTGAATGGTCTGTTGCAAAAGTTTTTAATTGCTCAATCCTGGCCAGAAGTTCAGCGGAGTTGGCGGCTTCAATAACAAATAATCCCTCCTTTAATGGTCCTAGAGGACGCATTGTTGCCGCAGTTTTTATCGAGACAGCAGTTTGAGCAAACTCCTCAAGAACCAGGTGAGAACAGGAACTATCAGCACCGATGCCGCACACCAATGCCCGGCGCAAACCATCTTTACGATTGTGTAACCAGTATTGAGCTGCCCCCGGAGCGAAAAAGTTACCTCTTTTACCCAGCCACTCTGGAATTAATCCCTCAGGATTCCGCAAGGGTGGTAAAATTTTCTGTTCCAGACAAAGGGCGGTTTTTACCAGAGAGGCTAACCCGGAAGCAGCACCGGAAAAACCGATATCGCGTCTGACATTACCAATTTTACAGCTGGTTTGATTGACTTTAGCACCGATGACAGAAACAAGCACTTGTGCTTCCAACCGCTCCATCTCTGCGGTATGACCACCTGCAACCTCAAGATATGAGATCGACTCAGGAGCAACATTGCCACTCCGGCAGGCCAACTCTACAGATTTGGAGTAAATTCTTTCCTCAGGGACAATAGTATCAATCCGGCCGCCAATGGCACTCCCGGTCCCCTTGATCACAGCATAAATCCGATCACCATCCTGTCGGGCATCTTCCAGCCGCTTTAAAACGACAGCAGCAGCACCTTCACCGATCAAGTCGGTTCCATCACTGGCAGAAGCACCCATTTCATAGCGACTGATAACCGAGCGGAGATCCCCGGCCAGATCGACTGCGCCAACGATAGCCCGGTTAATTGCCCCTTCCTGCAGGGAATGAATTGCCACCTCCAGAGCTCTGAGACCGGAGTTCTCTTCGCTCGACAGGGTAAAACTTGGTCCACCGATACGAAATTCTTTGGCAATACGACTCGCGACCACACTGCCAAGGGCTCCCATGGTTCGATTCGCAGTCAGTGGCGGTCCTGTCGCATCACGCAATTTTTCCACCCAGGCCAAAAACTCCTCTTCGTTCAGCTGCAGTCCCAACTCTTCGGCCCACTGGCGCGCGTATTTCTGTACCCCCCAGCGAAAACTGAAATTCGTTGCATTAAGATCGAGACCAGTACCGATAAACACACCGGTAAACAGCAGATCTTTGTCAATCATCTGGGCATCCAGAAGTGCTGCTGCTGCAACTTTTAACATCAGCAACTGGCGGGGCAGCATCTCTTCCTGCTCTTTAGGTGGGATACGAAAATCACCTGGACTGGAAAAAACTGTCGGGATAAAAAAACCCTTGAAACCAACCTGATCCAGACCGGAACCCTGGTACCAATAACTCTCCTGCACACCCCACCAGTTTTCAGGTAGTTGGGGAGCTACGTCATCACCACCACTGAAAATATGCTGCTGAAACTGAGTGAGATCTTTCCATGGACCAAATTGTGCCCCCATGCCAACAATTGCGACCGGGTCGGTCCGCTGTTTGAACGAAGGATGGAGTCGAACCGGGCTTTTAGATTTTTTTTCAGCAACCCACTCCTCCAGCAGCAGATGAGCATTGATCCCACCAAAACCAAAGGCACTCACTCCAGCGCGGCGCGGCAATCCATCCTTTCTACTGTTCCAGGGTGTCCCCTGCTGTAAAATCCGAAACGGACTATGCTCCAGATCAATCCCCTCCGCTGGAGCTTTAAAGTTCGGCATCGGCGGTAAGATCTTCCGCCCCATTGCCAGCACGGTTTTCAGCGTTGCAGCCGCTCCTGCTGCAGTCAATAGATGACCGATATTCGCCTTGACAGAGCCGATAACACACTGCCCGGATCGCCAGTCATGCTCCTGCCAGAGTTGCTGTAAACTGGAAAATTCAACAGCATCCCCGACCGGTGTTCCGGTTGCATGACATTCAATCAGGTCAACATCACCGGGAGACCAGCCCGCTTGTTGATAAGCGGCACGCATCGCCCGTAACTGTCCTTCTGCTGCTGGAGCCAGCAAACTACCACCCAGATCGTTTGAGAGACCGATACCACGAATCACCGCATGGATTTTATCACCATCACGCAGAGCATCCCTGGTTCGTTTAAGCAGGACCAGACCACACCCCTCACCCACAACAAGACCGTTTCCATCGCGATCAAACGGTGAGCAGATACCGTTTGGTGACAGGGCTCTCAATTGAGAAAAACCCATCTGAGTGTAAAGAGAATCAGGGCGTGACAAGCCACCGGCGAGCATCGTATCAGCCCGTCCGGATTTCAACTCATCAACCGCAAGCTTGATGGCATAGAGGGATGAGGCACAGGCAGCATCGACAGTAAAACAGCTCCCTTCAAAGCCAAGCGCTTTTGCCAGTAACCCTGCTGGAAGACCGGCGACATAATGATTGATTGGAGCAACCGGGGAATCAGCAAAAGAGAGTTGCTCGGGGGAGAGTTTTTCAAGAAAAGTTCGACCGAGATAGTGTCTGGCTAATGCCGACGATTTTTCACTCGGCAGGGCCAGATTGCCGATAATAATCCCGGACCGACTGGCGTTGATTTTAGCTTCTGCGACTGAGGAGATGGTCTGTTGCCCAACCCGCAACAGGAGACGAAACATGGGATCCAACTGGGCAAGGAAATCGGGATCAATATCCAACCCGGTTAACTGTGCCGGATCGGTTTCGGTGTCGATAAAACACCCTTTTTGAGAATAAACCTTGTCGGCAACGCCAACCTGCGGGTTATAAACATCTGAGACCGGCAACAGCCAGCGCCCCTCTGGAGGTTGCCGGGCTGTATCAACTTTAGCGGCGATATTATCCCAGAAACGTCCAAGGGTCGGTGATTTAGGAAAGATCCCACCGACCCCGATAATTGCAACAGAATTTTCAGTCACCATGCTCAGGCGACTCCGGTGAGCTTATTGCGCTGAAATGTGACATTCAGTCCGGCATCAATAACACATTCGTAGTGTTCGATCCTGGCAACCAGCTGCTGATTGAGCGGATCGATAAAATCAATATCTGCAATGGCCCGGGCCTTGTTCTGATCGATCACTCGGACCCGTATTTCAACCCCGGAAGCGGGAAATTTTTGTTGATATTGCCGGTATCTCTCGGCAAAAACCGGTAATGAACCAGCTTGATATTGTTCAAAACTCCACAGAATCAACAATTGGAAACTGCTATCAAGGGCCAATGGATCGGCCAGCCAGGAGTTGCGCAGAGGTTGTTCAATCCACTGGTCAGGTGATGGTGCAAGATTGGCCAGGGCACTGATTCCCGCAGCTGAACAACCGGCAATATCACGGATTCCGTGGAAATCGACACCATGAAACAATCTTTCCGGCTGATAGATCTGGCTGAGAGGATGAGGATATTCAGCCATGACAAGTTTATCCGCAACCGGCTTGCGTTCCGGCAATCTGGCGGAGAGGACAATCTTTGCCCGGACATGGGTCACCAGAGGATCACCACCAACCAGTTCTACCGGAACAACATGAACTCCCTCACCCTTAATTGCCTTTCCCGTCATAACCTGAAGGTGAACCGTCTGCTGCGCCTCCAGGGTGACCCCTTTGAGGATCCGCAAATCATTAAATCCCTGAAATTTCAATCCTGGATTATTATGAATCGCACCGTGAGCCAACCATTCAATAATGATCGCCATCGGCAGTACCGCTTTACCATCAATTACATGAGATTTTAAAAACGGGTATTGTTCAATCTCAAGATCAAGATCAAAGGCCTTGGAGATACAGATATTCTGATGGGGTTCAGGAGTCTTAGTAACATTCGTCTCTTCAGAACCACCTGAGATAATCACTTCTACCGCACCGCCGGGTGGAGTGGAGAGCTCCTTCACCAGATAGTCGGAACCGGCCTTAAGGTCGATCACCTCAATCCCCTCCTGGGCAAAAACTTTTTTCAGGGCCGGAGTGACCATCCCGCCATCCCAGGGGCCCCAGTTGCATGATATAACCCGACAGCCCGGGCGTAATCTGGCCTGTTGATCAGCAATTTTATTGAGAATTTCATTGGCTACAGCATAATCAACCTGTCCGATCCGGCCGAAGCGCCCGGTTGAGGAAGAGAACATCACCAAAAATTTCAAATCATCGTCAGCAACAACATCAAGAAGTGCCCGGAAACCTGCAACTTTTGTTGAGTAGACCTGATCAAATTGCTCCAGGGTTTTCTCTGTAATCAGTTTATCCGCAAGGACCCCGGCACCATGGACCAACCCTCTGACCGGGCCATACTGCTCACGCATCTCCCCAAGGAGAGTCTTCAGCTGTTGTGCATCACGCAAATCAACCGAACGATAGAGCGCTGTCCCTCCCGCGTTAAGAATCCGCTCCAGAGTTGCGCGGATTTCCCGTACTGCCGCAATCTGCTGATACTGATGGGCGACTTCCAGAGGCTTCAAGGGGGCCTCAGATTGGGCGATAATCCCCTTTTTGATCTCTCCCTCTGTTTGCAGAGCGGTCAACCAGACTGGTTCTGCTTCAGCCAGTGGAGTGCGTCCCAGAAGTAATAACGTAGCTGATGTTGCAGCACTGAGAGCTACAGCAACCTCTGCCGTAACTCCCCTGGCACCACCACTGACAACAATTAACTCCCTGGCTTGAACCGGGACAGCAACAGACACATCATCCAGTGGCAACTCAATCAACTCCAGAGCATGTAACCCTTGTGTGCTGATCCCCACCTCAATCGGTCCAGTTTTGAAAATTTCGTCAACAATCGCAGTTGCCGTCGGGAGAATCTCCATCCCCATCGCCAGATCAAGGGTTTTACAGTGAATTGTCGGCCACTCCAGTGCCGCCGTTTTACTCAGCCCCGCCAAGCCACCGGAGAGGGAGTCATTAATTGCTTCAGTTGAGCCAAGACCAAAATACCCATTGACCCGTGATACGGTCGCAAAAAATGCACCACCCTGACTGGCGCTACGGTGCAAAGCTGGCTCCAGTTTCTGCAATAAAGTAAAGGCCTGAGTAAAAAACTGATCAGCAGTCCCGGACAAGGGGGCAAGAATAACCAATCCGGACAGATGTTCAGGAAGGGTCAGCGTCTCTATTTCGGCAATTGTCACTTTACGGGGGATCAGTTGTCGAGCAGTGAAACGGGAACAAACCGCATCAGAAAGGCTTGATCCATCATCAACGATCCAGACTTCAGCGCCAACCGCAAAATTAAACTCTTTTGTCCCCCGTTGTTGTACCAGAGAAACCGGTTGTAGAACTTCTCGGATAATTCCTTTTGCCGCAGCAGATTCTACACTGCTGACCGGCGTCTCTTTTTTATCCGAGCCGGAGATGCTGGAAAGAAAATCGACAATCTGGCCAACGGTCTGTAATGTTCCCAGATGCTCAGGTTTAATGGCCGGTGCTCCCGGCAAGCGCTGTTGCAGCGCGGAGAGAATTTCAACCCGCTTGATTGAATCGATCCCCAGGTCAGTATCGAGAGCCATCTCCAAGTCCAGCATCTCTACCGGGTAGCCGGTCTTCTCGGCAATCACTGTCAGTAAAGTCGTTGCCACCTGCTGTCGATCAACCTGCCCTAACTGAGGGAGTTCTGCCGGACTCGATGGTGCAGACTGTTGAGCTCCCTGACACAGGTGATCAACAATCTGTCCCAAGGTCTGCAACACACCGAGATCTTCGGGACGAACTGCCGGGAGGGTCGGCAACTGTTCCTGGAGGGCAGAGAAAATCTCCACCCGCTTGATTGAATCAATCCCCAGATCGGTATCGAGAGCCATCTCCAGTTCCAGCATTTCCACCGGATAACCGGTCTTCTCGGCGATCACCTGCAGTAAGCTGGATGAAACCAGTTCCCGGTCAGTCTGAGCGGTTTGCACAGTTGCCGGAAGCGCCGCAATTTGCTGCTGTTCCCCCTGACAAAGATGATCAATAATCTGCCCCAGGGTCTGTAACACACCAAGGTCTTCGGGGCGGACTGCCGGAAGGGTTGGCAGCTGTTCCTGAAGGGCCGAAAGGATTTCCACCCGCTTGATGGAATCGATCCCCAGGTCGGTATCGAGGGCCATCTCCAGTTCCAGCATTTCCACCGGATAACCGGTCTTCTCGGCAATCACCTCAAGCAGTACCGAAGAAACACTGTCTCTAGCCACTCCGGCAGAAACTGTTTGGGACGGGGCACCACCGGCAGAATCGCTGGAGTCTGCCACATTGGCTTGCAGATAATCAACAATCTGTCCCAACGTCTGCAGCGCACCAAGATCCTCCGGACGGATAATCGGGGCCTCAGGTATTTTTTCCTGTAGTGCCGAAAGAATCTCCACCCGTTTGATGGAATCAATCCCCAGGTCGGTATCGAGAGCCATTCCGAGTTCGAGCATTTCCACCGGGTAACCGGTCTTCTCAGCAATAATTTCCAGCAACAGGGGTGCAACACTTTGGTCCGCTATTGTTGTCACTGCCACTACTGGCTTAACCAGATCAACTGCTGGCTCCGCTTGGGGGCTCACCGGTTTGTTAACTGTTATGGGTGGAGCGAAAACCGGGGTCATTTGCGGCAACGCAGTTCCACCCTGCAGCAACAGTCGTTGTTGCTCAACCAGTTGCATAAATGATTGAGTAGCATTCTGCTGCCCGGCTAAAAATTGTTGATGCAGATTAGAGGTTTGTTCCTGCAGAGTTTGCAGGGCCTGCATACTCTGTTGTGTGATGCGCAACGCCTCCTGCAAGTTATCCGCGGATACAGGAGTTGCAACCGGCGGGCTAGCTGGGTGCTGATTTGAACTTTTCGGCACCCCAGCGCTGGTTGGTACAACAGCAACAGGTTCAGGTATAGTCTTCTGCAATTTCAGCGGGGGACGTTTTGCCGGTGGCTGATAGAAGTTAGCCCCACAGATAGAGACTGAAATGCCCTTCTTTTTCTCCCCATCCCGAGGCTGGGTTGCGGCAAACTCACCATCCCAGATTGACAGTTCAACGGGTTCTCCAAGCACTGCCAACTTTGCCAGTAGCCGGGCCAGATCGTAACTTCCGGAACGGTGACCATTGGAAACATCAAGAGCGATGGTCTGAAACTCACGATCACCGAGAATGGCTTTCACCATACCGGTCAAACGGGCACCGGGACCAACTTCAATAAACACCCGACTACCAGCTTGGTATAAACTCTCTATTTCAGTCACAAAATCAACCGGGTTAGCCAATTGCTCTGCAAGTAACTCTCTGACGGCTGCAGCCGATTGCGGATAACTTTGCCCGGTGGTGTTGGAAAAAACCACCTTGCGGGGGTCTTTAAAATCAACCGTCTGCAACTTTTCAGCGAAGGGGGCTGCTGCTGCTGCAATCAATGGACTGTGAAAAGCGGCAGCAACTGTAAGTTTTTTATGACTGATCCCTTTTTTTGTCAGTAGTTCGACAGCTTTATCTATTTCAGCTGTCGCCCCTGACAACACTGCCTGTTCCGGGGTATTGCGATTAGCCAATACCAGATCAAGAGCCTCATCTTTAAGAAAAGTTTCAACCTGTCCGAGCGGTGCCGACACCGCCACCATCGAACCACGATCACCACTACCAGCCGCCATAAGCTCGCCACGTAAACGTGACAGATTATACAGATCACTGGTGTTAAAAACTTCAGCAGCACAGAGGGCCACCAGTTCCCCATAACTGTGACCAGCAACCGCAGCAGCGGTGACCCCAAAACCGGCTAAAACTCGCCCTGCCGCCAGGCTGACGGCACCAAGGGCTGGTTGAGCAACCTCGGTGGCCTGGAGTGCCGCCACCACAACCTCGGGTGAGCCAGTTTGAAACTGCGGCCTGGGGTAAATGGTGTCAGCCAGAGTTCCTGCCGGCAAAGCAGAATTTTCCGCAAAAGCTCGATCAGCATCCTCAAGGGTTGCTAAAAAATCGGGAAACTGGAGAGCCAGATCCTTGAGCATTCCAGGATACTGTGCCCCCTGCCCGGGGAAAAGCATTGCAACCGGTCCGTAAGACTCACCGGAGGCATAATAAACCCCGTCCGGGGTCTCCCAAACCTTCTGGTCTTGATTTTTCTCCAGCTGTGCAAGGGCATTCTGCAGTTGCACAGCACGCTTGGTGCGGTTCTGTTCAATCACCAGAATCAGCCGCTCGGGATCGGTCCGGCTAAACTGCCGCCGTTTCTGGTCAGCCTGCAGACGCAGCTGTAACCAGCTCCCCTCAACCGAGAAACTTTTAAGAGCATTGGTCAACCCGGTTCGGTCAGCTGCCGAAAATGGGACAATCTGCACCTCACCATCCCAGTCAATAACCTGTTTCTGTTGCTGATATTCTTCCAGCAGACAGTGAAAATTACTGCCACCAAAACCAAGAGCACTGACCCCGGCACGGCGTGGATGTTCAGCTTTTGCCAGCCACGGACGAGTTTCAGTATTGAGGTAAAAGGGGGTATTCTCAGAAATCAAACCCTCCTGGGGCTGGTCAACCTTAATTGTTGCCGGTAAAACTTTATGATAAAGTGCCAGGGACGCCTTGATCAGACCCGCTACACCGGCAGCCGCTTTAGTGTGACCAATCTGCGATTTTATCGAACCGAGAGCACACCATGGTTTATCGGCAACGCCAAAAACCTGATGAAGTGAGGCAATTTCAATCGCATCACCAACTTTGGTTCCCGTCCCGTGACCTTCAATTAATTCAATCGTATCAGGGGTCACATTGCCCTGCTGGTAAGCCCTCTGTAGAGCTTTAGCCTGTCCTTGCGCATTCGGCTCGTAGATAGCAGAACCTCGGCCATCACTCGATGCACCAAGCCCTTTGATCACTGCGTAAATATTGTCCCCATCCCGTTCGGCATCTACCAGACGTTTCAGGACAACAATACCCAACCCCTCGCCAAGAGTTGTTCCATCAGCATCATCCGCATAGGGATGAGCATGCCCGGAGGGAGAGAGTGCCGGGGTCTTACTGAAACAGGTGTACATGAAAATATCGTTAAAGGTGTCGATCCCGCCGGTCACGACCATATCGGAACGACCTGAGGTCAGTTCAAGAGTTGCCAGATTGAGAGCACTTAACGAACTGCCGCAAGCGGCATCAACGGTGCAATTGGTGCCACCGAAATTGAAGTGTTTGCTGATCCGTCCGGCAACCACATTGCCGAGCAAGCCGGGGAAGGAATTTTCCTGCCAGGGGACGTAAGAGTCAGAAATCCGCTGGATCACATCGTCAGCAAGTTCCTGCTCCACACCGGCATCGGCCAAAGCCTCTTTCCAGCGCGGATAACCGAGTCTGGCACCGAGAGGGACAACCAATTCCAGTGTTCCGGTGATCCCGAGAATGACGCTGACCCGTTCGTGATCAAACTCTTTTTCAGTGGCATAGCCAGCATCCTTGAGTGCCTGTTCAACCACCAGCAACCCCAGTAACTGCGAAGTATCAATCGCCTCAATTGCATTGGGGAGGATACCGTAATCCATCGGATTGAATTCAACTGGCGACAGAAAACCACCCAGTTTGGCATAGACCTTATCGGCTACTTTTGGATCCTGATCATAATAATCAGCAGCCCGCCAGTGGGTCTCCGGAACTTCGGTAATCGCATCAGCCCGATTTTTAATGTTCGTCCAGAACTTCTGCTTATTGTCGGACTGAGGATACATGGAACCGATACCAATAATAGCAACCGGTGCCGTGCTCACTGGATATTGAATATTTTTCTGACTGTCAGTTTTCAACTGAGAAACTCCTTGATCTCTTCAATTTTCAAAGGTGCCAGGATACTGGAATCAAACAGGAACTGGCTGTCCTGCTGTTTTAGTTGATTGGCGCGCTGCAATACTGCAGCACCAAAAAGGATATTATAGGCGACGGTTACAACCTTACGTTGGGCCACATCCTCTAAAAAAGAGTTCCGCACCCACTCATTGAAGGCACCCATTGCCGGACCGCACCAGATTTGATAATCAATTTTGCGCGAGGTCTCGCCACGATTGGCCCAAACCGGAGACTGACCTAGATACCAGCGAAACAGCAGCGCCATTTTATGTTTGGGATCGGCCTCCCCCTTCTCTACCTGACGGGGGTCACGCACGGCAAAATAACTGCGGGTCTGTTCCCAAACCGTTGCCAGTGGTGCACGAAAGAAAGTCTTTTCCAGCTTCTCCCGCTCTGCCACAGGTAAGTGCTCGATACTGTCATAGGCGCGGTACAGTTCATAAAGCTTGTGGGCACGAATCGAAAACATGGTGCCACGTTTCACCACCTGCACCTTAACCCCCATCTCAAACATATCTCCCGAAGGGGCCATGGTGATATCTGCCTGCCGGGTTTCGGCTAACATTTTTCTTACTTCATCGCAGGTTCCCGATTCAACACAGGCCTGATTGACCGATCCGGTCATCAGGTAAGCAGCCCCCATGGAAAAAGCGGCCAGCGCAGATGCAGGGGTTGAAATGCCGCCCCCCAAACCAACTCGCAACTTTTGCCGATAACCATATTTTCGCTGAAACTGCTCTTTTTGCGCCATGATTGTCGGAAACAGTGACAATGCCGGCCGGTTATCAGTATGACCACCGGAATCGGCTTCAACGGTAACATCCTGAGCCACCGGAATTTCTGCTGCCATTTCAGCTTGGGCAACGGTTAAATCGCCAGATTCGACCAGTTGGTGTAAATACTTCTCTGCGGGTGGAGCAAAAAAACGGGCAGCGACCTCCTCCCGGGAAACTTTTGCAATAACCCGGTTCGGCGTCAACACCTCGCCCTCGTCATTACGGTAAATACCCGCAGTACGGTAGCGGATAATCGGCAAAGTCAGGGAAAGAAAAGCAGAGGCCTCAATCAGGCGAATTTGGTGATGCAGGTAAAGTTCTACCAGAGCTTTTTCCAGTTCCGGTTCGGTCGGACTATGGATCAAATTAAAACCAAAAGGGAGTGCGGATCGTTTCAGACTGGCAATGGCAATTTCAACATCCTCAAGGCTCTGCCCGGCAGCACCAAAAAAACCCAGCATTCCCGCCCGACCAAACTCCTCAGCCATTTTGACCGAACTGATCCCCTTGGCCATAGACCCCCCCAGATAGGGGTAGCGGATGCCGTGATCGCGACAAAAGGTGGCATCACCAAGATCTTCCAGACGACAGGGAAGCACCATCCCGGAGAATGTTTTTGCCTGCTGTTGATTTTTGGAGTCCAGGGGTAATGCACCGGCATACAGCCTGGTTTTATCACCGCTTTCTGACAAGAATAACGGCTGCCCGATATGACGCAGCTGCAAAACGCTATCAACATCCACACCATTGTCACTATTCAGCGGGCAAAACGAACCAACCGGCTCAGACATGTTTTTTAGCGCATCCTGCACAGGATTCTCCTAAAGGGATTCCAACACTTGCTGAATCTCATCGACAATCTTTTTCGGGGTTGAAGCCCCTGCTGTTAAACCTATCTTACTGAACTTCTGCAGGTCATCCAGAGGTAACTCATCGGCCGTTTCAACATGTAGAGCTTTGGTGCCACTCGCCTCTATTACCTGAGCCAAGCGCCTTGTATTACTGCTGTTATAACCACCGGCAACAATAACAAAGTCAGATTTATCGGCAATTTTGGTCGCCTCTCCCTGACGCATCCTGGTTGCATCACAGATGGTATTGATAACTAGCAGATCCAATCCCTTACGTTTTAAAAGTTCCCGACTGATCGCATCGAAAACATGCTTGTCCTGGGTCGTTTGTGCTGCCAGACAATATTTTCTGGTCGGATCCAGATCACACTTCCGGCACTCTTCCAGAGTGTCAAAAACCACCGTGTCTCCAGTCGTGTAGCTGAGCAGGCATTTCACTTCGGGATGGGCTTCTTCACCAAACAGCAGCAACACCCGTCCATTGTCGGTGTTCTCTTCGATCAACAGGCAGGCATCCTTCACCTTGGGACAGGTTGCATCAACAACCAGAATTCCACGCTCAGACAAGGCCTGCTGCACCTGCTTGGTAATCCCGTGAGCACGAATCACCACAATTGAACCGGCAGGAATATCTTCCGGGGCATCAGCACTGATAATCCCCTTCTGTGCATACTCCGCAACCACCTGGGGATTATGGATAATTGAGCCAAGGATATAAATATCTCCGGGGAGATCCTTCTTCTCAATAATGTCATCCAACTTATTTAATGCCAGGCTGACACCCATACAGAAGCCAGCACTCTTGGCACGGAGAAACTCCATCTGCTACCTCAATCAACAAACGTGAATAGACAAACTTTCAACCTGAAAAAGTCATTCAATAAACTGTATATTTTGTCATTAAATAACTCTTGAAAGCAAGTGGATAAAAGACTTTTAGGGATATTTTCAGAAAATCAGCGGGGGGAGAAAAGAGAATCTTAAAAACCTGACAGCATATCAAACTTGGTGACGTAATTTACCTGGTAGAGGGATGATATCTTCCCGGCAGCACTATATATAATTCAGCTTTCATAACCCTTTGGATTCATTGACTGCCAGCGCCAGGCATCGGTACACATCTGCTCCAATTGCCGACTGGCCTGCCAGTCCAGCAGCTTCAAAGCTAATGAGGGATCAGCATAACAGCTGGCGATATCCCCGGAACGACGCCCGATCACTGCATAGGGAACCTCCCGACCGCTCGCCTGTTCAAACGCATCAACCATCTGCAGCACAGAATAGCCCTGCCCGGTGCCAAGATTCACCGTCAGCGACTGCGGTTGCTTCTCCATCAACTGCAGAGCGTTGAGATGTCCCTGGGCCAGATCAACCACGTGGATATAATCGCGCACTCCGGTCCCGTCAACGGTTGGGTAATCATCACCAAACACCTGTAATTTCTCCCGTTGGCCAACCGCGACCTGAGCGATATAGGGGAGCAGATTATTAGGGATCCCCCGGGGGTCTTCGCCGATCAACCCGGATTCGTGAGCACCAACCGGGTTGAAATAGCGGAGCAGTGCAATTTTCCATTCGGTGTCGGCAACCGCAAGGTCAGTTAAAATCTCCTCAATCATCAGCTTGGTCCGACCATAAGGGTTGGTTGCCTGCAGGGGGAAACTTTCATCAATCGGCACCGAAGCAGGGTCACCATAGACAGTTGCAGAAGAGCTGAAAACCAGGGTTTTACAATCGGACTCAGCCATCACCCGGCACAGATTCAGGGTTCCTGAAACATTATTATCGTAATATTTCAGTGGCTGTTCAACCGATTCACCAACCGCCTTTAATCCGGCAAAATGGATCACTGCAGCAAAGTTATTTCTCTTGAACAGATCACGCAACGCCTGCACATCACGAATATCGGCTTTAACAAACGGAACTTGATGACCAGTAATCATCTCCACCCGCCGCAGCGATTCAGAGGAAGAATTACTCAAATTATCTACAACCAGAATCTCATATCCGGCAGTCAAGAATTCTACACAGGTGTGTGATCCAATATAACCGGCACCACCGGTCACTAAAACTTGCATCA
>JAGLDI010000150.1 GCA_023145655.1 Desulfuromusa sp.
AGAGCAGCCTTGGTTGCACCAGAACAGATGTGTCCAAGAACAACGTGGGCACCATCGGTGACCAACTTGGTCGCTGTGTTAGTCGCAATTTCCGGCTTACACTGATCATCCTGGATCAGCAGTTCTACCTGCTTACCAAGAATACCACCATTAGCATTGATTTTTTTTACCACCAGTTGTGCAGCTTTCATGGCAGGAATACCATAAGGAGCCAAGTCACCACTATGGGGACCTGCAACACCAAGCTTGATCGTATCTGCAGCAAACCCGGTCGCCGCCATGCTCAAAACAAGTGCTAATGTAGAAATCAAAATTGTCATTTTTTTCATCTGTGTTCCTCCTGATAATTTAAAGGTTGTAAAAAAAGAATAACAGTTTGTTGAACTGCCATGTATAAGTCAAAGTACAAAAGTGGTCAAGAATAATTCTCATAAATGAAGAAACTATCGATAATATTCACTATTCTAACTATTATTATCCATTTATGGTTGAAATTCACCCAAGCAATTAACCATTATCCATTGAATTGTTTTTTCATTTCATTAATCATGGTCTGAATATCAGACTGGCCCGCAACAAGGCGGGCAAGACTTCGGAGTTCAGTGTAGAAATTCGCAATTGTTTCAGAATTCATATCAGCAGCAACCACGGTAAACGCCTTCTCAACTTGAGTAACCCCAAACTTGCCAATATGGTTACCTGCAATCGTCTTAAAAACAGCTAAAGTGTGCTGCCGTTGCCGCTGCTGATTCTGTTCTTGCGAGCGCATAGCCGTTTCCTCATGTTTTTGCCGCTCCTCCAGTAATAATTTACGGGTTCTTTGCCAGATTGGACCCAGATCAACGGAACCCATCAAATCAGCAAAAACAATTTCATCGGTGCTACGGATTTCTAATACATCTAGTTTAGCCCCCGGCAAGCAGGCCACAGAGGTTGAGACATCGGCCGTCGACTCAAGTTCAGTGTCGCCTTCATGAAAAAAACCAAGGGCATAACCCTGATCATAAAAAATCAAAGCGGTCTGGTCGCCAGCGTAGATCCGCAGACAGACGGTAAGGCGTTCCTCCTTGATTCGGTCCAGTTGCCCGCGAACATCAAAACTATTTAAATCCTGACCTTTTTGGAGATATCGACCATGCAAGAGGGCGTGAATTTCTAACACCAGATCCGGGGATAAACGATAGATGTTAAGGATTGCACTCCCCATAATAGAAATTTCAAAAATTTTGGCAATAGCATCATAAGCAATTAAACGCTCTGATTTGTTCTTATCAATGAAGATCGAGCTGATCAATTGACCGTTCTGAAACAGAATGATCCCTGCACCTTGAAGGGTATCAAAGCGGAGGTAACCAGTAAAGGTCCCTACTCGTAACTTCTCCATTGCTTCGGGAAGATTAATGCGAGCCGGATTAACTTTTTTCCTGACTGGAACACCACGGGGCAAAAAAATCATTATCAAAAACTCCATCTTATTTATCTGCTACAGTATCGGTATTGCCCCATAAAATAGCTATTAAATTGAGGTGGATGAATCTACCACGCCAGCATCAATTCTGTAAACTTTCCCAGTGCTGATAGAGATCATCTAAATTTTCTTTCAACTTAACATGATCGGTACTCACCTGTCGCCACAGGTCTTGATCCTGATAAACATCAGGGTCTGCCATCCGTTGTTCGAGGTATCCAAGTTTTTCTTCCTGTACTTCAATTTGACCCTCAACCCTGGATAACGTTTTTTGTAGTTTTTGTTCACGACGTTGCTGGTTTTTACGATTCGTATGTGCCTGAATTCGACTCTGCTTATCATCTGCAGAGACTTCTTCCGATAACTTTCCTTGCTGCTCAACCCGGTTAGGACTATGGCTCAAATCACCTAAAGTTTGTTTTTTACGCAAAAAATCGGCATAATTACCGGGATAGGATTCAATCTTTCCATCTCCAACTTCCACGATCCGGGTCACCAAAGAATCAACAAAATAGCGATCATGAGAGACAAAAACAATCGTCCCCTGATATTTTTTAAGCGAATCGAGCAAGATTTGCTTTGACTCCAGGTCAAGGTGGTTGGTCGGTTCGTCTAGCAACAGAAGATTAGCCGGTCGCAGCAATAATTTCGCCAGTGCCAGTCGATTACGCTCACCACCGGAAAGAACTTTGACCGACTTTTCAATATCATCACCGGAAAAAAGAAAAGCCCCAAGAATAGTACGTAACCGGGGAACCATTGCCACCGGAGAATCAGCCATTATCTCAGCATAGACAGCGTGGGCAGGATTTAATTCAGCTGCCTGATTCTGGGCAAAATAGGCTTGCAGCAAATTATGACCTGCCACTCTTTCACCTACCACCGGAGTCTCAACTCCGGCAAGAAGACGCATCAATGTCGACTTGCCGGCTCCGTTTGGTCCGACCAAAGCGACCCGTTCTCCCTGCTCCACCTGAAAATCAACATGTTGTAATACTTTGAGATCCCCATAATGCTGGGAAGCACCTTTTAAACTTATTGCGATGCGCCCCCCTTTGGGTGGAGAAGGAAAAGTAAAAGCAATTTTTTTCCGTTGCGGAGGTAAAGCTATCCGCACAATTTTTTCCAGCTGCTTAACCCGGCTCTGCACCTGTGAGGCCTTATTGGCCTGATAGCGAAACCGGCTGATGAACCCTTCAATTCGGCTGATCTCTTCGTCCTGCTGCTGCTTAGCAGCTTTCAGAGCTGCAATTCTTTCATCCCTCGAACAAATATAGCGGCTGTAATTGCCGGGATAGCTGGTCAAATCACCATTCCAGATTTCAACGATCCGTGAAACAACTTTATCAAGAAAAAATCGATCATGAGAAACCAGCACAATGGCATAAGGATAGTTCAGAAGATAATCTTCCAGCCAATCACGAGCAGGCAAATCCAAATGGTTAGTTGGTTCATCCAACAGTAGTAAATTAGGTCTTTGTAACAGCAACTTTGCCAGGGCAATTCGCATTTGCCATCCACCGGAAAAAGTTTCACAAGGCTTGTCAAAATCAGCAGTGCTGAAGCCAAGACCATGGAGAACCCGCCCCACTTCGGACTCCATCTGGTAACCACCACGCTGTTCGAACAGATGTTGCAACTCGGCATAGCGCTCCAATGCAGGATCATCCATTGCCGCAGCAATATTATTTTCCAGTTGTCGCAACTCTGATTCTATTTGTTGTAAATCAGCCAGAGCACTCTGGGTTTCTGCAAACAGGGAACGACCACGATGGACCAAACCATCCTGCGGCAGATAACCAAAAGTTGTCCCCTTGGCAATCTGCAGAGTTCCTCCGTCACTTTCAACTAAGCCTGCTAAAAGCTTGAGGAGCGTCGATTTACCCGCACCATTTTCACCGCAAAGACCAATCCGGTCAGTCGGACGAATGTGCCAATCAATTGCAGAAAAAATTCTTCTGTCGGCAAAAAATTTATCAATTTTTTTGAGCTGTATCATTCTGATTGTCTCGCAAATGAGTGTCTTGTCAGGTGTGAACGGTTGGTAAATTGCACTGGAATTTTGCGTACCAACAAGGCGTGACGTTCACTGCATAGGCAGAGCTATACAGGGGGAGCTACAACGCAGTTGACGGGCAAAAGAACAAGCAAGATCGACAGTTCATGCGGAACATAACACTAACCAATTTCTATCCAGAAGCTGGTCTTATAGCACAAACGGCGCAACAACCAAAAGAACCGATAAAAAAAGAGACCCCATTTAAACTTAAATAGAGCCCCTTAAAAATTAAACAAATTATTTAAAAACGCTTTGCCATATTACTGACTTGTATATCTGATCAAATATTCTTCAGCTAACTCAGCAATTTTCACAACATTCAGATGAGCATTATTAATAACCAAGTGGTAAAGAACCGGATCAGCAATAATTTTATCGGCAAAACGACGGATAAAATCATCGCGCTGACGCTGGTGCAAAGCAATAAATTCTATAGCAGCTTTTTCAGTCAGGCTATGACTCTTTATAATCTTGTTAATCCGAAATTCAGGGGTCGCGACTAATCTCAAATTGATACAGTTTGGCAGGTCCTGAACGGCAAAAACACTTCCCCGACCAATCAGAACACAATTTCCCCGGCGGGCAAAACTTCGTATAACCGAACGCATATGGGTAAAGATTTCTGTTTCCTCTGCCCTGCTGCTATCCAGAAACATCGAGAAGATGGCTTTAAGTGAGGATGGTGTGTCTTGAGATTTTTCAATCTGCGCAACAGTATATCCTGAAAGTTCAGAGACCCGGTCAATAATCTGTCGGCCAACAATAATCCAGGGTTCTCCTGCAACCCGGGCATTCAACCGCTTGATCAACGCTTCAGCCAAGGGATAAGCCTGGCAGCCAAATTCCCTGGAGATCGTAAAGCATGGAGAGGGTTTCCCTGATTCAACAACTTGTTGCATCCGATGCCATGCCTGTAATTTTTGTTCCTGCTGTGGTGACCATAAATTATTAAGTGCCATAACTGCCTCCCTTCTTCCCAGTTCTGGAAATGAGCTGCTACATAAATCCTGCTGACTAAAGTATAACTGATAAACAACAAATTCGAAGCATTCCACGCAATTTTTCTTCTATCAGGGTGTTGAAAAACGTTTTCGAGGCCGCGAGTGCAATGCGAAAATTGTCAAAAAATCGCAATTTACACCTGATGAATGAGCATTTTGAGAAAATTTCCAACACAGCAATCATCAATGCAGATAGCTTTTCAACACCCTGCTAAACCGAGATTCAACAAAAACTATTCAGCTTTATATTTGTATTAACAATATCGCTATTTAATTTTATCTGTTATAGTCAGAGATTATTAATGATTATTTTGCGTCTCCGCTTCAGCTGCGTTGAGACTAGAAAATAAATAGATTAAAAAATTCAGGCGGTCATTCCAGAGGGGATTATGACTGCTATCACACCCAATTAGACCGGATAAATCCTTTGTAGACCCCGCTTGAAGCGGAGCGGTCTCTGAAAAAAAGGGTGCCGGAATGAGCCGCAAAATAGTGCGGACAGAAAGGTTTTAAAAATGAGCAAGAAGATGCTTATCAATGCATCTCATCCGGAAGAAAACCGGGTGGCGATCGTTGTTGATGGAATTTTGAGCGAACTCGATATCGAGATAGCGGGTCAGGAACAGAGCAAAGGTAACATCTATAAAGCGGTCGTGGTTCGGGTAGAAACCGGACTCCAGGCTGCTTTTGTTGATTATGGCGCAGAAAAACTTGGGTTTCTGCAAATCGGGGAAGTCCACACCAAGCTCTACCCACCTAAAGATGAAACCAAAGGTCGCCCACGGATTGCAGATATTCTTCAACGGGGTCAAGAAATACTGGTGCAAATTGTCAAAGAAGAACGAGGCAATAAAGGTGCTGCGCTCACCACGTTTCTGTCGATTCCCGGACGCTATATGGTACTGATGCCCGATAGCACCACCAAAGGGGTTTCACGTAAAATCAGTGTCGATTCTGAACGCAGAAGCCTGAAAAAGACCATGTCAGAATTGGATCTCCCAGAACGGATGGGCTATATCGTTCGAACTGTAGGGATCGGCAAAGACAAAGACGAGCTCAAACGCGATTTTGATTATCTGGTTCGCTTATTCGAAGGAATTGTTGCCCGTAAAGACGAAGTCAAAGCTCCGGCACAACTTTATCAAGAATCAAACCTTGCGATCCGTTCTATCCGGGATTACTTCAATACTGAGATGGATGAGGTTCTGATTGATGATCACAAAGTTTTTCAGGACACCAGAGATTTCTTTTCCCTGGTGATGCCGGAACTGAAACATCTGGTTAAACGGCACCGGGAACGCCGCCCGATCTTCTCCCGCTACCAAATAGAAGAACAGATTGACGGTCTGGCTAAAAATCAATCACCCCTCCCCTCAGGTGGGTCAATTGTCATTGACCAAACGGAGGCACTTGTCGCTATTGATGTCAATTCAGGTAAAATGTCAGGTGAGAGTGGTATCGAAGCAACTGCCTATAAAACCAACCTGGAAGCAGCAGTTGAAGTTGGGCGCCAATTACGACTGCGTGACCTTGGGGGCTTGATTGTCATCGACTTTATTGACATGCGCGACCGTAAAAATATTCAGGAAATCGAACAGACAATGCGCAAAGCATTGAAAGATGATAAAGCCAAAGTTTCGGTCGGAAGAATCAGCCAATTCGGGCTTCTTGAAATGAGCCGACAGCGGCTGAAACCAGTCCTGAGTGTTGGTGCTTACCTTGAATGTCCACACTGTAAAGGGATTGGTCGCATAAAGAGCGTTGAGGCTCAAGCGGTTGCTTTCCTCCGCCAAGCACATACAGCAGCGGCAAAAGGACAGATCGGTCATATAGAAGCAAATGTCCCGCTGGAAGTTGCAAATTATCTGCTCAATCAGAAACGGGCGACCATCGGCGAGCTCGAACGCCAACTGAAGCTGAAGATATCACTGTTTGGCCGTGTCGACCTCTTACCGGGAGATATGGAACTGGAACTGCACAAACGGGAGAAAGAGACAGAGACAGAAAACATCCGGCAGATCATGCCGGTTTCCCATGACAATCAGATTGAAAATGCTTTGGCTGCGGCCCAGCAAGTGGAACAAGTGGTGGAAAAACAGGATCAAGAGCAAGCTGTAGAGGATACAGATAATCCTGTTACGGAGCAGGTCAACGGAGAGGAAGCGGCAGAAAAACCTAAAAAACGTCGCCGCAGACGGCGCAAAAAACCGGCCACAAGCACTCAGGAAACTCCAGAACAGAGCCAACCAGAATCTGGTGGTGGACCCTCTACGGAAGAAACCCAAACTGAGCCATCTCCCCAACCAGAATCCGGGGAGAGTGAAAATACACAACCAACAGAACCGCAACCGGCAGAAGAGAAACCGAAACCTCGCCCACGTAGAAGAGGGAGAAGGAAACCAACTGTCTCAGCAGAAGCAACAGCGGATGCAACAGTAGAAGATAATAAAGTAGCAGCAGAACCGGGTTCGGTGCCACAAGAGGAAAAAGAAGTAAAACCAGAAGTCACCGCGGCACCAACAGCACAAGAGAAAACGACAGAAAAAGTTGTGCCATCAACAGCAGAAAAACCGAAACGGCGCCCCCGGAGAACGACAAAGAAGACAACCGGAACGGCCACAACCAGTCCGGAAAAAACTCCCACGGAAAAGCCTGCAACAGAAACAATTGCGGCAGAAACAAAACCTGCTGCAGCACCAGAAATTATAGCTGAAGAGAAACCGAAACCACGACGCGCCCCCAGAAAAACGGCTAAAAAAGTTGCCCCTGAAACAGAAACTGTTTCCGCAACAGAAACCGTGAGTGAAGAAAAACCGAAGCGACGCCCCCGCAGAGCTGTCAAGAAAACTCCAGCAGTTTCCTCGACTGAAACAGAAACCGCTGTTGCTACGGATAAGACCACCGCTGAAAAGCCCAAACGGCAGCCCCGGAAACCGGCTAAAAAACCGCCTGAAGATACTTCTAAACTGGCTGAAAAAACGTCAGTTGATGAGACAAAAAAGACTCAACGACGACCAAGAAAAACAGCCACAAAAAAACCGGATACACAAACTGAAACACCCAGTTCATAATTAAAAATTTCCAGGTTCGCTGATGAACCTGGAAGTTAGAAAATGCTGCAATCAGGGGTGAGCATGACCGGGTGAATTTCGGCCTTGCTCAGATCTAATTCAGTATAAGTTTATCTGTAAAAAAGACCCAATTTATTCAAATTGTTTGAGAATTTTCTGGACAGTTGTTATGGCCCGCTTCAACTTAATTTCCCTACTTACGGTTTCTTGTGCCTGTGATTCACTTTGACTCAAAGCAACCTCCATTGCCTCTCTTGTCGCAGTAATAGTCTTTTCCAGCTGTTCGGACAACTCCACACCAAACTGGCGAAAACTTTCATCCAGGCCACGGCGCAACGCCCAGTTAATCTGTTCAACATTCTGATTGAGCAGTTT
>JAGLDI010000151.1 GCA_023145655.1 Desulfuromusa sp.
AGATCGTTACTCCAACCCGATAATTCAAACTTTGTATAAGAACGACCGGCAGAGGGGGCATGATATGGGATATCAAATAAATCGGCAGCTATCTGTCTAACCTGCTCAATCAGCTGGTTACTGCGTTGCTGATGCAGAGTCAGCAGTTCGGTTGCTTCAACTCGAACGATATCAGCAACCCTGCGCATTGCCGGCGCAAAGAAAACTGGAATATCCTCCACCAGAGCACCTCTGACCAAACGTTCCAACTCTTCAGTATCGACAATAGTTTGAACAAAATTTTCCAGCTGACCGATAATTTTCTCTTTAGCTTGAACACGAACTTTTTCTACCTCTTCATTCAACCGTTTAACAACCCTTTTTAAATCCCCGGACAGGACATCCTCAGAGGCTTGCTTTTCCCTCTCCACATCAGGGATTGATTGACGAAATTTTGCTATCCTCTTTTTGAGTTCTGCCTCTGGCAGCATCAAAGCACTTAAGGAGAGCTGTAATTGCATATTGATATTATTAAGCTGATCACAAGTACGACGTTGTAGTGACTCTTGCAGAGTACTCTGCTTTTCACGAGCAAAGAAATCGATAAGATTCTGCTCAACTTGCTGCATGCCGCTATCTTTCCAACCAACCGCATCACCAGATAGACGCGCGTCCAATCCTCTACGAGCTGAAACCGCGAGCACCTGTGGAACACCATCACATAATGGAGTCAATTGATCGGCTAAAAAATTAAGTGAAGCTATTTTCTCTTGTTCATCAAGAAAATCAATTTTGTTCAGAATAAAAAAAGTTTGCGGTAAACGTTGTCGAATCTCCTTGAGATAATCTAGTTCTATCTCAGTGATCGGTGGGTCTGGAGAAACGAGAAAAAGAGCGGCATCACACTGCGGAAGAATCTGATAGGCCACCTCAGTATTATGTTTATGGGTCGAACCAATACCGGGAGTATCAATCAGGACAACACCCTGCTTGAGCATTTCTGAAGGGTGACCGATTTCAACTCGTGTTACCTGTCGTTGGTTGTTGGGATTTCCCTGTTCAGTGACATAATCATAGAGAAAATCTCCCATGGTTTGATCTGAGGAAGGGGTAAATCTCACCGGTTCTGCATCAACTTCAAAAGCCACAAGGGCGTCAATATTCTCTGCTGCGCCAATAAAAGTGGGAATTGCAGTCACCGGAAGAATATCTGTCGGTAGCAGCGTGTCTCCAAGTAAAGCATTCAACAGGGTACTTTTACCACGCTTAAACTGACCCAATACCGCCAAACGGAACTGTCCCGTTACCAAGCGAGTTTGGAGAGATGCCAACTCATTCCGATCAACAGTGTAATCATCATCCAGACAGTCGAGACACTCTTGAGCCTGAGTTAAAATTTCAGTCAAGCCAACCTTACTGGAAGACGGCTCCAACTTCTCCTGAGGTGGTGGTTTGCACATTAATAATCCTCACAAAAAAATATCCCCCCTGACAAGCTGAAAAAAAAGCGCAGCAGAGACAACACAAAATTTCAACTGAGTTCACCTGATCAAGAAAACAGGTCACTACTTAAGTAGCGTTCACCAGAATCAGGGAGAATCACAACGATATTTTTACCAGAAAATTCAGACTGTACAGCCAATCTAGCGGCAACTGCCATTGCAGCTCCACAGGAAATTCCAGAAAGCAGTCCCTCTTCACGAGTCAACCGTCTGGCAAAATCATAAGCCTCATCATTGCTCACTAACTCAACTCGATCAACCAGATCCAAATCAAGTGTTTCGGGGATAAAACCTGCACCAATTCCCTGGATTTTATGCGGCCCAGGCTGTAACATTTCGCCGGCCAGATGTTGACTTATCACCGGGCTGGCAGCTGGCTCTACAGCAACCGACAGGATCTGCTTTCCCTGAACTTTTTTTATATAGCGGGATATTCCACTAATCGTCCCTCCGGTTCCAACCCCGGAAACCAAAACATCAATCGCTCCTCCAGTATCTTCCCAAATCTCTGGCCCGGTCGTTTTAACATGAATCTCTGGATTCGCAGGATTTTTGAATTGATGCAACAACAGATAACGATCTGGGTTTTCTTCTGCTAGTCGCTCTGCTTCAGCAACCGCAGCTGCCATTCCCTTCGACCCGGCAGTCAAAATCAATTTGGCTCCAAAAGCCTTCAGAATCTTGCGTCGCTCAATGCTCATTGTCTCTGGCATTGTTAAGGTCAGGGGGATTCCCTTAGCCGCCGCAACAAAAGCAAGGGCAATCCCGGTGTTCCCACTGGTTGGCTCAACAATTGTCATCCCCGGCTTGAGAGTTCCCCTGGCCTGAGCATCCTGAATCATTGCTGCGCCAATTCGACACTTTACCGAATAAGCGGGATTACGACCTTCCACTTTCCCGTAGACATTTGCCCCACCTGGAGGAATAACCCGATTCAGTTGTACCAGTGGAGTTCTACCGATGGAAAGGGAATTATCTAAAAATATATGTGTCATATCAGTCTCCTGTCTGAATGTAATTAAAGCAGTTTAACTTTTATGCCTAACTGGCGACCACAACCCCACAACCAGCATGTCAATAACAATATATAAACACAGTTACGTAGTCAAGAAAGAGCTTACCGAATAACTGTATTTTATAGTACTAAGCAGTGTAGAAAAAAATCAGTTAAAATCAAAGGGTGTCATTGGAACAAAAGGGAAACGATAGATGTGAGAAGGGATATCCAGCAACTCAAATTGAACAATTTAAACAGGAAATTACCTTTGAGGTAGAAATAAAATTAACGCCCCATCTCCACCATACTGCCTGGGGGCACGTGACCACTCAATAACCTGTTTTTTACCTTCAGCAGAGAGATACCGCTCGACCTCATTCCGTAGTGCAGGCTCACCGTCTTCAGAATGCAAACCCTTACCAGTAATAACCAGCAAAGTTTGCCAGTCATGATGCCGGGCATTCTGAAAAAAATATTGGAGTTTATCGACCACCTCTGCACATTGTAAACCATGGAGATCAAGGGAGGCATCTGGGATCAGTTTCCCCTGCTTCACTTGTTTAATCCGTTTTGGCATTGCTCCCGGGCGGGGAGTATCTGCTACAAAACTATCCTCAAAAGTGACGGTTAAGTCCCCCATTGCGGCTAAAAAAAGCATCTCTTCACTCAGTTCTTCATCCTTAGCAGTGCAGTCTTCTACTGGTATTGAACTATCCAACTCTGCCTCTTCAAAAGCCTCAGTTTGATCTATCTGCTTAACTCCAAGCATCTTCATCTCATCAGTAAAGGACCCAAATACTTCATCCGGAACCGATTCTGTAACTGTCAACTTCGACTCAGTTTTCTCCAGGCCTGAAGTAGCAAACCCCTCCAAATGATTGAAGGGGTTATTATTGAAGTCAGGTTTTTTGGATCTAGCAGTTTTTTTCTTTTTAGCCATAAATAACCTCAGCGCAACACCTGTTTACGACGACCAGTCATTGCCTTGGTCTGTTTCTTGATAATGGCACCCTGCTTTTCCAAATGAAATTGGTACCACATGTCACCGAAACCCTTCATCTTCATTTTTTTTCCTGATTCAAGGAGATTTTTGTTATCTTCCAAATGTTCATTTCCAGTCTTGGCAGCACCTTTTTTGAGCATATCAATTGCCTTATCCCGTTGACCGACACGATCCAGACAAAAAGCGTAAACAGCATAAACCATTGGTTCTTTTCTGTTTCCTGAAATGGCTTTATCAAAAGTTGCCACCATTTCACCGGTTTTATTTTTTTTCATATAGGTAATTGCCAACATTGCCGTACTGACCCAGTTACGGACAAAACCTTTTTCCAGATAGGGGACGGCCCCTTTGAAATCCCGCTTTAAATAATAAATAGTTCCAATTTGCGAGTTAATCTGCTGTTTTACATAGATCTGCCAGGCCCCATACTTCAAGCCATTTAGCAGTTCCTTAATCGCCTTATCACTCCGGTTTGCTACCATATCCCGCTGCGCAACTTCCATCAGAGCAGTCACCTTTTTCATAGTGATCCGAGTCAGCAACATAAAAACCAAAGCAAAAACCACAGCAGAAACGGCCATAGTAATCCACATATTAGGGGTAACAAACCTCATCATCAGTGCAGAAGACAAAGCTGAGCAGGCAAATGAAATCAATAGATTAAGCATTTAAACGTTCCTTTTACAAATAGTGTGCAGAAGAAGTTGATAGGCCAGCATATTCCAGCGGTGAACTTTATCAACCCACGCAGAAAAAGTCAAAACAATCGAGGACCGTTGTCTACTGATTTTAACAATAACTGGTTTGAAAACCGGGGGGAAAAATGATAGGAAAAATCTTCCTACAGAAATCAAGTGCCACCGGCCAATTGATCTCAGGTGGCAGAAACCATCAAGGTCAGTTTTTGACCTGGATGGAGTATATGACCGTGGGAAAGTTCATTCCAGTGCCGAATTTGTTCTGTTGCAACATCAAACTGACGACCGATATCCCAGAGTGTATCCCCCGGAACAACCTGATAAATAACCTTTCGAGACAGCCCTTTTTTGGGCCGTTGTTTTGCCACAGCACGGATTCCCGGCTTTGAAACTGCGAGAACCTGTCCCGGTCTGAGGATATTACTCCAACCCAATTTATTCCAGATTCGCAATTCCTTTTGCGTTACATTATTACGCCTTGAGATAGACCAGAGGCTGTCACCACGGCGGACTTTATAGGTTCTGCGACGGCTACGGACATAACTATCCTGCAGAGCATTGCGCGGCAGCTCGGTAAACCCTTCTTTCAAAGGGAGAATAAGGTTATGGCCAATCTGTAAAGCGCGTGGATTAGCTATCTTGTTCAACGCGATGATATCATCAACCCGAATTCGATATTTCCGCGCAATGACCTGCAGGGTGTCACCCGATTTGATCTTGTGGCGATGATAACGAGCCCTCTGGTTCTTTGGCAGCTGAGCAAACAAGGTTCTGACCTGTCCGGCATGACCAAATGGAACTTTCAGCTGATAATTGGTAGCCCCCGGAGGGGTACACCAGCGCTTCAATTCAGGGTTAAGATCTTTCAACTCCTGATAGCTGATAGAACAAAACCCGGCAATAATTTCAAGATCCGTACTTGTTTCTAGAGTGACCATCTCATATTCCAGAGGTTCTTCATATTTCAAATCTGCAAACCCATAAGCCTCTAGATTTTTCACAATAGTGAGAGACGCCAGAAGTTTTGGCAGGTAATTTTTGGTCTCCTCCCGCAAAATTTGACCTTCAGTCAAGGTCCAGAAGTCCCTGCTTCCACTCTTTCTGACTGCTTTACGGACTTTTCCACCACCGGCATTATATGCCGCCACCGCCAGATACCAATCCCCATCAAAACGTTTATGCAAGTACTTCAGATGTCGGGCTGCTGCGTGGGTCGCCCTTTCTAAGTCGAGGCGTCCATCCTGCCACCAATCATTTTCCAAACCATACAACCGACCGGTACTTTCAATAAACTGCCATGGACCTGCAGCATGAGCCCAACTGTAAGCACGAACATTAAACCCTGATTCAATCATTGCCAGATAGGCTAAATCAAGGGGGATCCCCTCATCAGCAAAAACCATCTGAATCTTTGGCACATAGCGGCCGGCACGCTCAAGCCACCGACCAAACATTTTCTTACTGGAACCCGTATAACGCTTAACCAGTTTATCAACCCGGGCATGTTCCCCTAAGGGAAAATCACCATAATAAGGAAGCGGCAAATCATCTTGTAAATAGATGGCGATTGGTTCTGGAAAGGGTTCAACGCTCGGCAAGTTAAACTTCAGATCATCTGGTTTACTTTTTTCCCTGACAACCACAGGTAAAGTTTGAACGGGCTCCTTACCTTCTGTTGACACAGTTGATGCGGGGATATCTTCTCTCTGAGGAGAAACACCCGATGATTGCATTGCCAAATGGCAACCACAAAGGAGCAGGACAAACAGCATTGAAATATTTTTAAGCATTGACCCTCTCAAGATTGTTGCACCGACAGAAACATTAACAACAATTAACGACAGATTAGTAAAAAACCTTCTCAAAGTCAAGTGTGACCAATTTAAAATGCCGGACTATCTTCCTCTACCCAAAAACGGTGCTGCAGTTCCTCCAGCAACACTCCAAAACTGTTCCGTTGCAAGGCAGAAACAGCAACAGCATCATAGCGGCGACAAATATGTGGCAAATCCTCAGCTGAAACCTGATCGATTTTATTAAAAACCAGCAACCGCTGTTGGGCCCCCAGATTCAGGCTATCAAGGATTTTATCAACCGATCTGATCTGATCATCGAAGCGTGGATTTGACAAATCAACCAGATGGATCAGTAAATCTGCATCTTCCAGCTCCTCCAAGGTCGCTTTGAAAGCACCGACCAAACTGGCCGGGAGATCACGGATAAAACCGACAGTATCGGTAATAATCACTTCACGATCGAGCGGAAAACGAAGTCGCCTGGTCGCAGTATCTAAAGTCGCAAAGAGGAGGTTTTCGGTCAGAACATTACTTTGCGTCAGCGCATTCAACAAAGTTGACTTCCCGGCATTGGTATAACCGACAATAGAGACAATCGGCAGACCTGCCCTGATTCTCTTCTGCCGCCTTTGCACCCGCCCCCGACTGAGGGAATCAAGCTGTTTCTCCAGACGACGGATTTTGTCACGGATCCGCCGGCGATCGATCTCCAGTTTAGTTTCACCTGGCCCCCGCCCCCCTATTCCGCCCATGAGTCGGGACATAGCAGTTCCCTTCCCGGACAACCGGGGGAGAATATATTTAAGTTGTGCCAGTTCCACCTGAACTTTTCCATCTCGGGATTGTGCCCGCTTGGCAAAAATATCCAAAATCAACTGGCTACGATCAATGACCTTCATTTCAGTTATTTCAGAGATAGAACGGATCTGGTTTGGGGTCAGATCCTGATCAAAGACCAATAAAGTTACATGTTGCTGCAGGGCACGGATGATAATTTCCCGCAGCTTACCCTCCCCGACCAGAAACCTTGGATTGAACTTACGCGGTCGCTGAATAACCTGGTCAATCACCGCAAGATTAGCAGTTCGAGCCAGTTCATCAAGCTCGGCCATAGAGTTCTCAACCTGTTGACGGCTCATTTTCCCAACAGAAATCAGTAATGCTCGCTCTCGACCATCGGCAAGATCGATCGTCTCAGCAGCAACCCGCTCCATTTCGTGATCAAGGGCAGAGATAAAGGTAGAAAAATCAAGATCAAAACGGTAAAAATCCTGGAAATCAACAGACTCAATCTGGGTTTTATTCCTGGTAGGCAATAGATGAGCATAGGAAAAACCGGCTGGTAAACCTTTTTCACCGACACAAATAACCGCCATAACATCAAGTCGCAGCAGTTCCAGGTCGGTCAAATCATCACGGCTTAAAGAATCCTGTTTTAAGTGGGTATGGACACAACGCAGGCCACGTAAGCCACTACGCCCCAAACTATATCTGGAAAGATCGGGGATCTCAATTTCTCGATCATCCCCAACGATGACAAACAGAATAG
>JAGLDI010000152.1 GCA_023145655.1 Desulfuromusa sp.
GCTTCCGCACATCTGGTATTGAAACTGGTTCGTCATCAGCATCCCGATCTCCCCGTTTATGTCTTTGCCCGCAGTGAAAAAGAGCAACATTTCGCCTTGGAACTTGGTGCAACTTGGGCTGGTGGGACTGAGGATCAGGCTCCAGAACTCATGGAGGCAATTATCGATACCACTCCGGCATGGTTTCCGGTGGTGGCGGCGCTGCGGCAACTGGAACCGGGTGGACGCTTGGTGATTAATGCTATCGGCAAAGAAAATTATGATCGTGAATTACTGTCCAGAATTGATTATCCGCGCGATTTGTGGATGGAAAAAGAGATCAAGAGTGTTGCCAATGTTACTCGTAATGATGTCACTGAATTTCTCAAACTGGCAGCAGAAATACCCTTACACCCCACCTTTGAAGAATTTCCTCTGGAAGCTGCCAATCAGGCTTTACTTGAACTGAAAAACCGTAAGATTCGTGGTGCCAAAGTTTTGAGAATCAGCTGACCGGGTGATTTTATGGATATCCTGTCACTAACTGCTACCGATCATAAGATATCGAGAGGTTATGTATAAACTTCATGCTGACTTTTTTGACGATAACCTGGTTGGATCTTGGTCTGCTTTTTCTTCATCTGGCGGTCGTCACATTTCTGATTCCAAAAATAATTTTACAACGACGTGAATCCGGTGCAACCCTTATCTGGATTCTGATTATTATCTTTCTCCCCTTTTTTGGAATGCTGGCATTCTGGCTATTGGGAACGACTCGAATAAGGATACTGCGTCGGAAAAGGCACCGCGCCGAACAGCACCTTGTGCCGTCACTTGCCCGCTTTCGAAATCAACAGAAACTAACCGATACTGATGAGCTGGTTGCCAGCTCTCTCTACTCCTTTGCCTCTAAGCTGGATGAATGTGGACCCCAGCCTGGTTGCGAAGTAGAAATGTATCGAGATGGCAGTAAAGCCCTTGATGCTCTCGAACAGGCAATCGATATGGCACAGAGTCATGTCCATCTAACTTATTACACCTGGGAACCAGATAATACCGGACATCGGTTCTGTCAGGCCTTAAGCCGAGCAGTCCACCGAGGAGTTGAAGTTCGTCTATTACTGGATGATGTTGGTTCCTACTCAACCAAAACAAGCTTTTTTGCTGAACTCATTTCCGCAGGGGGAGAGATAGCTCGATTTCAGCCGCTTAACCTTTTCAGCCGTCAGGTTTCAGTTAATAACCGTAACCACCGTAAAATTGTAGTTATAGATGGCACCACTGGTTTCACTGGCAGCATGAACATTGGTGACCTTTATGCAGGTCTGTCCGGACCCTGGAATGATTTGCACCTTTGTGTCAAAGGGCGAGTCGTCTATGAACTGCAGGGAGTTTTTTGTCAGGACTGGTTTCACGCAACACATAAAGATATAACAGCAAAAAAATACTTTCCCAATATGCATTATCATGGAGATGTTTGTGCTCATTTTCTTGCAAGTGGCCCCTCAGATGAACGCTGGCGAACCATTCACACCTTATTGTTTGTTGCGATCAATACCGCCCTGGAGAGGGTCTGGATAGAAACTCCTTACTTTGTCCCTGATCCGCCGATCACTATGGCATTACAAACAGCGGCACTGCGTGGGGTTGATGTCCGATTGCTGCTACCCAGCTATTCGGATCATTTTCTGGTGGACTATGCAGGACGTTCTTTCTTTGATGAGTTGATAGAGGCTGGAGTCCGTATTTTTAAAATGGATGATATTATCCCCCACGCTAAAACTGTGGTCGTAGATCACGTTTTTTCAACTGCTGGATCAGCTAATATGGATCAACGCAGCTTTCGTCTGAATTTTGAGGGAAACCTGTTTTTCTTCGGTAAAAAAATTGCTACTGAACTTGAAAGAGATTTTCTCCATCAGTGCCAATCGGCCCACGAAGTCACCGCAGAAAATCGTAAGAAATTGCCCCGCACGGTGAGGTTAAAGGAAGGGTTTTCCCGTATTTTGGCGCCTCTACTTTGAGTTTTTATTTTTCCCGGTAAAACAAAAACATCGTGCATATATTAAATAAGTCGAATATTCATATGTTTTGTTTGTTATTGAATGTTTTTCGGCTAGAATGGCTGTAAGTAACAGCAGAATTGGAGTCACTATTATCATATTGATCTGAACAACAGACATAATCGAGCCCCGAGATGAAACAACAATACAGTAAACTTGTCCTATTGCTGGGTATTTCCCTACTGATTGGTGTCTTTTTTGCCTTTGATCTGCAGCAGTATATTGCCTTCGACTATTTACAGTCCCGCCATACTTTCTACAAACGGTACTACGAACAGAATCCAACCTTAACTCTGCTGATCTACTTTGTTTTTTATTTGTCCCTGACAGCACTGTCCATTCCTGGTTTATCCATAGTGATCTTGGCTGGTGGTGCCCTGTTCGGTTTTCCAGTTGCCTTGCTGATTATTTCTTTTGCCGATGTTCTTGGATCGATCGTGGCCTTTCTCGGTTCGCGCCGGTTATTCAGGAAATATTTACAAGATCGACATCCGTGTCGGTTGAGAGCGGTTAATCATGGTATTGCCCGTGAAGGAGGGTGGTATCTTCTTTATCTCCGATTGACCCCTGTCTTTCCCTGTTTTCTGATCAACCTGCTTATGGGGCTCACAAAGATACGTGTGTCAACTTTTTACTGGATGACTCAGATTGGCAAATTCCCCCATAATGCCCTTTATACCAATGCGGGCACCCAAATTAGTAAAATGGATTCACTCATGGGGGTTTTTTCACCGGGAGTAGTTATCTCTTTTGCTCTGATAGGATTTGTTCCGCTAGTTATGAAAATGGGGTTGCATCAAGCTAAAGTTCGCAGGGCACTCTATTCATCTCAGGAAAATCAGCAAATCTGAAAATGAACTTTCTATGTAAAGAAGGTGGTGCCATGAAACAGACGGGGATCGGAATTACCATCTGTGATCGTTACCGCAGGTGAGTCGGTGGAAGTGTTTCATGTCTCTACGCAACAGGGAATGGGCCTTTAGCCGCTATCGGGATATTTGTTGACTGACTGAAAACCAACGACGAGTTCGTGCAGTTAATACCCCGCTGCAGCAGCGGGGTATTAACTGCAGTTTGTCAGATAGGGCCTGAGGTGCTACAGCTGAAATAATACTTTTGCACATCTGTAGGAACATTCTAAAAACTGAAAAAATCGATATTACAGCTGGTTGCGATCAGCAATATTATTGCTATACTTTCTGTAGAAAATACTTTTTTTCATATCCCGGATTGATCCGGACCGAACCCTCCGGAATCATCCGGCCAAATAAGGAGGTTTCTGGTATGGACTGGTCGCCGATCAAAAAGAACCCATCCTCCTGGCGTATACAGCCGAACCTCATTGATTATCATAAAGCCTGCGCTGATTTTTCCTGGGACGATGTGCAAAATGAACTTGATGGCCTTCCCGACGGGAGAGGGTTGAATATCGCCTATGAAGCAGTTGATCGACATGTGAAAAATGGGGAAGGGGAGAAAACCGCACTCCGCTGGTTGGGTAAGGGTGGGCAGATTAAGAATTTTACCTATGCTGATCTTGAAGAGCAGACGAACCGTTTTGCTAATGTTCTCCGATTGTTAAAGATCGGTAAGGGGGAACGGGTTTTTAGCTTGTCCGGTAGAATTCCGGAACTCTATTTTGCCATCCTTGGTACCTTGAAAAATACCAGTGTATTCTGCCCATTGTTTTCAGCTTTCGGACCAGAACCAATTGCCCAACGCCTTGAACGGGGTGATGCCAGGGTGCTGGTTACCAGTGAACGTCTCTATCGCAAAAAAGTTGCCAAACTCAGATCATCACTACCACAACTCGAATACGTTCTGTTGACCGACAGTGATGCGGATCAGGCAGACAATGTGTTGTCACTGCCACGTTTGCTGGCAGACGCTTCCCCCACATTTACCATCCCGCCAACCGATCCTGAAGATATGGCACTGCTCCATTTTACCAGCGGAACGACCGGGAAACCAAAAGGGGCAGTGCACGTGCACAATGCGGTACTGACCCACTACCTGACCGGAAAATATGTTCTTGATCTCCATCCAGAGGATATCTTCTGGTGCACAGCTGACTGTGGCTGGGTGACCGGGACCTCTTACGGAATTATTGCCCCTCTGGTTCACGGGGTGACCAATCTGGTCGATGAGGCCGATTTTGAAGCCGAGCGCTGGTGTCGAACTCTTGCGGAGCAACAGGTTAATGTCTGGTATACCGCGCCGACGGCAATCCGTATGTTGATGCGCAGTGGTCTGAAACCGCATGAAAAGTTTGATTTGAGTCAGTTGCGGCTGGTTCACAGTGTTGGTGAACCACTCAATCCTGAGGCGGTGATCTGGGGTGAAGAGGCTCTGGGACTGCCGATTCATGATAATTGGTGGCAGACCGAAACCGGTGGCATCATGATCGCCAACTACGCTGCTATGGAAATTCGTCCAGGATCCATGGGGCGTCCATTGCCGGGGATCGAAGCGGCCATTGTTCATCAGATTGCTGAAGGTAAAGTTGAACTTGAAGAACAGGCTGATTGTGAAGGAGAGCTGGCGCTAAAGGTCGGTTGGCCGTCGATGTTTCGCGGTTATCTGCACGATGATGAGCGCTATCGTAAATGTTTTGTTGATGATTGGTATATCACTGGAGATCTGGCTCAGCGTGATGCCGATGGCTATTTCTGGTTTATCGGGCGAGCCGATGACATTATCAAAACCTCCGGGCACATGGTTGGTCCTTTTGAAGTTGAAAGTGCGCTGATGGAGCATCCCGCGGTTGCCGAGGTCGGGGTGATCGGCAAACCTGAACCGATGATCGGTGAGCTGGTGAAGGCATTCGTTGCCCTGCAGTCGGGGTTTGAGCCGAGCGAGCCGTTGAAACTGGAACTGCTCGGTTTTGCCCGTAAAAAACTTGGCTCAGCGGTGGCTCCCAAGGAGATCGAATTTACCGACAATTTGCCCAAAACCCGCAGTGGCAAAATTATGCGACGACTCCTTAAGGCCCGGGAATTGGGGCTTCCTGAAGGGGATACTTCGACATTGGAGGATTGACGGGACTGGAAGTCAAGGTCGCGGGGTCTCGGCCCCGCACGCCGACTTCATTTTCTTTAAATCGCTAAAGAAAACTCTTCTTATCTCTGGCGCTTGTGTTTTCTACGACGATCTAATGGCAGATTTATTGCCGCTCTCCCTGC
>JAGLDI010000153.1 GCA_023145655.1 Desulfuromusa sp.
CAATCCGCAGATCGCCGGAAAAACGAACCCCGGCTCGTTCCTGCTTGACCTCGGTAGCACCTAAACCTTCAAGTTCAATCGCCAATAACGGTTCAATCCCCAGAGGGGCAGTCGCAAATAATTGTTGTTTTCCCATTGATTTTCTTTCTGTAATAGTCAAGCATTGAGAATACCTGAAAACCGGCCTCACGCCCGTTCGCTAATGCTCACTTGAGAACGCAGAGTTCGCGGAGAAAAATCTTCAAACTATTCTATTTTTAACCTCTGCAAAAGGTCTTTGACTCCGCTTTCCTCTCCGCTCTCCGCGGGCTTTACGTGAGGCTGATTTTGATTTTCTCTGTTCCCCTGAGGTTCAAGAATTTATATCTTCCGTAATTCCAGCGGTAGTTCTCCCAGCTGCTCATTCACCTGCTGCAACGCCGCTTCTCCGGCTAAAACCGCAACGGCACTCTGGCCATTTTTTAGATATTTTTCAGCAACCTGCTGTAATTTTGAGCTATCAACGGCTAAAATCTGCCGACGCATTTGATTACGCATCTCCAGAGTTATCTTCTGGCGGATATTGGCAAACTCATGCACCGCCACCCCGGCTGGAGAAAGGGGCTTATCAAGATCCCCGAAAACTGCCAGAACCGATTCTTTGACCGAATCCGGGGGGAATTCCCCGGCAACCGCCCAGTCAATCGCCTGGTCATAAACCTGCAGGGTACGCAAAATATGGGGGTCACGATAGGAGAGCAGGCTGAACTGACCAGCCTCGGCATTATAACCCGCCAGGCCACCATAAGCTCCCCCCTTCTCGCGAATTTCCCGATGGAGAAACTCTGCCCGCAACAGTTTAGCCAACACTGTCAGAGCAGCACTATCGGGATGATTATAAGGAACCGTCCTGAAAACCCGGGTCACATAATTAACCGGCAACGACCAGATTAACCCTTGCCGCAAAGATTGTGGTTCAAACTCCTGAGATAAGCTTTGTGCGGTCACGGTTTTTTCTGGAAGTATTTCTATCAGTTGCGATAATTCTTCTTTGAAGGGGGTAAAGTTCTCCGCTTCAACGGCCGCTGCAGTCTGCAATTGTGACTGATTGAACAATTGCTGCGCGGTTTCAGCAAAGATTTTAGCCAGAGAAGCCAACTCTTCTACCGGTTTAGCCGCCAATTCTCGAATCACCGCGACCTGTGAAAGCCCCGACCACTGCTCACGCTGCTGTCCGACCGAAGAGAGGCAGGCGGCCGCACTCCTGGCTGCATAGGTGTGACCCGACTGCGGAACTGAATTTTCCAGGGAGACCTGCAGCTGGTTTAAAACTGTATGAATTCTCTGCAGATCAGAAAAATCGGGAGTTAACAAGATATCCCGGAGTAACCCGAACAGAGGTTGGCAGTTGCGCACCAGCGCCTTCCCTTTGAGTTCAAAACTGGCAATAAATTTATCGGCATCTTCTGGATCATCCAGCAGTGAGGTTCGTGCAGAAATGCCACCGGTGACCGCCTCCAGAGCTTCCGCCATTTGCAGATAATCCCGCTTACCAGCCCCGATCTGGGTCAACAAGCTACTGAAGATCGGCAGATAAGCCCGCTGTTCAGCCGTCAAGCTATCAAGACCAAAGTTAAAAGTGACAACCCCAATCCCGTTGGTTGGCCGATCAAACCAGAATTCTTTGACGGTTTTCTCCACCTGCTGTTCAACCGTGACAGCCTCCTCATCTGCAGGGATATCGCTTATTTCCAGAGTTGGCAGGCAGGAAAGATCTTCCGGTGCTTCCTGAGCCGCTTGTAGCTCTCTGGCTTGCGCAACCAATTGTTGTTTCTCCGTCTCGCTGAGTTGCTGTTCAATTTCGGTCAACTTTGCCCGGGTTGCTGCCTCCTGTTCCGGACCAAGGTTGGTATCGGGCTGAAGTAGCAAAGTGACGCGGTGGGAATTGTTGAGCAAATTATTACGGATCAACTCGGCAAAAAAATCTCCTTCAGCCAGTTTCTGCCGGAGGCGGTTTAAATTCTCCTCAAAATTGAGCGCCGCCAGGGGATCGCCACCATGAATCCAGGGACCGATAAGGCGCATCAGCAACAACAGTGAGTAGGGGTAACTGTCGCCGGTCACTTCACGGGTTGAAAACTCCATCCGGTGGATCGCGGCATCGATGCGCTCTGCTGAAAAACCCTGATCAGCCACCTGTTCCAGAGTTTCCAGAATCAGTTTTTCAATTGGCTCAACCTGTTCAGGATCGGTCCCCTGCAATCCGACCGCAAAATAGGTGGTCCGATTATCATCATGATAGCCGGTCCCCGGAGCTAAATTGGCCCCCAACCCGGAATCGAGAAGCGCCTTGTATAAAGGGGCAGCAGGGTTCCCAAGCAACAACGCCGCAAGTAATGACATCGATAACCGCTCAAAACTGTCATTGATGTCACCGCAGAGCCAGCCGACTTCCACCATGGAACGTTTTTCCAATGTTTCCCCATCATCCAGAGGATATTTTTCCGTCACCCGTAGCGGAGCTTTCAGGTGTTGTTCAGGCGGAACTTCGGTATCTGAATCAAGCCGCTGAAAATGTTGCAACACCCGATCTTCGACAATCCCCAATAATTCGGGCAAATCAAGATTACCGGAACTGAAAAACCAGGAGTTGCTCGGATGATAATAACGGGCATGAAAATCGCGCAGTTGCTGCCAACTCAAACCGGGAATATTCTGCGGCTCCCCTCCCGAATTATGATGATAAGTAGTGGTTGGATAGAGATGTTTATCAAGCCGCTGGGTGAGCAATGATGAAGGGTCAGACATCGCCCCCTTCATTTCGTTATAAACCACCCCTTTATATTCAAGGGGGGTGGTTGGATCATCCCCTTCAGCATATTCCAGTCGATGCCCTTCCTGACTAAAATCCCGTTCAGTTAAACGGGGAAAAAAAGCGGCATCCAGATAGATATCGAGCAGATTATGAAAATCTTTCCGGTTCATACTGGAAAATGGATAGAGGGTCCAGTCGCTGGCCGTCATTGCATTCATAAAACTGTTGAGGCTCCGTTTAAGCATTGAAAAAAACGGATCCCGCACCGGAAAATGTTCTGAACCACACAGGGCGGTATGTTCCAGAATATGGGCAACCCCGGTCGAATCATCAGGGGGGGTACGAAAACCAACCGCAAACAGATGATTATCATCATCCCGCTCCAGGTGCATAAACCGTGCGCCCGTCACCTGATGGTGGAGACGGATCATGGTGGCATTAATACTTGGTAGTGGGTCAATCCGCTCAACGAGAAACCCGTGAATCTCTTGACCGGGGGTCATTTTTTGCTTATTCATGAAATATCCTGACTGTAGGGGCGCATCAGAGGCGCACCGACGCAATATCGAACGTTAATCAATATGGTAACCAATGCTGCCGCCGTAACAATTTTTCTATCTCAACCACAGAAAAAACCACTGCCGATATGGCAAAACAAAATCCCAGCTCTAAAAATCCTAGCGACTGAGTGTGAAACAGCGACTGCAATGCGGGAACATATATGATTCCCAGCTGAACTGCAATACTGACCAGCACGGTTAACAACAATGGCAGATTTGAGGTGAGTCCCTGGGTGAATAATGATTGCCGCTCCGAACGGATTGCCAGAGAATTAAACAGCTGACTGTAACAAAGAACGGTAAACACCATGGTCTGCCAATGCCAGCCCTGAACGATAGCAATTTTCTGCGTCAACAGACAACTGACTGCAATCAGCAACCCAATCCAGAGAATCTGTTGCCACATTCCCCGGGCAAACAAACTTTCATCGGGAGAAATGGGTGCCTGTTGCATGATCCCTTTCTCAGCCGGCTCCACCGCTAATGCCAAACCCGGCGCGCCGTCGGTGATCAGATTAATCCAGAGGATATGCAGCGGCAGCAACGGCAGCGGCAACCCCATGAGGGGGGCAAGAAAAATGGTCAGGATTTCGCCAATATTGCAGCTGAGGATATATTTGAAAAACTTGCGGAGATTGGCGTACACCACCCGACCCTCACGGACCGCCTCAACAATAGTAGCAAAGTTATCGTCCAACAATACCATTTCTGCTGCTTCTTTTGCCACATCAGTTCCGGTGATCCCCATAGCGATCCCGATTTCCGCCCGTTTTAATGCCGGGGCATCATTCACCCCGTCACCGGTCATAGCCACCGCTTCACCGCGCTCCTGCAAGGCAGCAACAATCCTGAGTTTCTGCTCCGGCGCAACCCGGGCGTAAACTCTAACTTCCCCGGCCAGTTCAACCAGTTGCTCATGTGACAGCGTTGCCAGTTCTGACCCGCTGATAACCCGGGCTGCTGCCGAATCAACCAGCCCGATCCGCGCAGCGATCCGTACCGCGGTCAGAGGATGATCACCGGTAATCATGATCGGCGTAATCCCCGCTTGTCGGCATTGCAGGATTGCCGCCGCCGTCTCCTCGCGGGGTGGGTCAAGGGCACCACTTAAACCGAGAAATTGCAGATTTTTCTCCAGATCCTCCGCATGCAAACTTTTGGGGAAATCGCTAAATCGATAACCGGCAAAAGCCAGAATTCGTAACCCGCCGTCCGCCATTTCAGCAAGGCGGGATTCGGCCAGAGAATGATCGAACGGCTGACAATAAGTAGATACGGCCTCAAAACTGCCTTTGCAGAAAAGTAATATATCCCCCGCTGGGGTTCGATGCAGAGTGCTCATTGCCTGGCGTTCAGAACTGAAAGGGATTTCGGCAACCCGCGGATATTCCTCCTTCAACTGTTGTGGGTCGTATCCAAGCTGCCTCACTTTTGCATAAAGCGCCAACTCGGTTGGATCACCAAGGGGATCACCACTTTCACTGATCCTGACATCATTATTCAAAGCCAGTGCAAGCAACAGTGAATCATCCTTTTCTAAGCCAGCATCATCAATCTCCAGAAGTTGAGCGTTAAATAGTTGCTCAACTGTCATTTTATTCAAAGTCAAAGTACCGGTCTTGTCGCTACAGATGCAGGTTGTCGACCCCAATGTTTCCACCGCTGGCAAGCGGCGAATCAGGCTATTCTGCTGCACCAGTCTCCGGGCCCCCAAAGCCAGAGAGATCGTGACAACCGCTGGAAGTGCTTCGGGGACTGCGGCAACCGCCAGACTGACCGCAGTTAAAAACATCAACACCACATCGTCGCCCCGCAGCAACCCCGCAATAAACACAACCCCGCAGATGATTAAAGTTGCCAGAGCAATATTGCGACCAACTCGTGCAAGCCGTTTCTGCAACGGGGTCTTGATCTTTTCGGTCGTATCAAGAAGATGGGCGATTTTCCCCATCTCGGTATTCATCCCGGTTGCTGTGATCAGACCACTCCCCCGACCGTAAGTCACCTGGGTACCACGATAAACCATGTTGCGACGGTCGCTGAGGGGAAGCTTTGACCGGCTCAATGTTTCAATCGTTTTTTCAACCGGAACTGACTCACCGGTCAGTGCCGCCTCGTCAACCTTCAAACTATGGATTTCCTGTAAACGTAAATCAGCCGGGACAATTGTCCCGGCATCAAGCAACAACAGATCCCCCGGCACCAGTTCAACAGCAGAGATTCGCTGCAATGTTCCGCCACGCTGCACGGTCGCAACGGCAGCTGCCATTTTTTTCAATGCCGATAATGCTTTTTCGGCGCGGTATTCCTGAATAAAACCGATCAAACTGTTCAGAATAACAATAACCAGGATAACCACAGTATCTGTCAGTTCACCGATCACCCCTGAAACCAGCGCAGCAACCAATAAAAGAATAATCATCGGATTACGATATTGCTCACTCAACATCTGCAATACGGAACGTTTCCGTTCTTCGCGTAATTGATTTGCCCCAAACGCCAGCAACCGCTCAGCCGCAACCGAACTCGATAAGCCAACAGTGGTAGTCTGGAGCTTTT
>JAGLDI010000154.1 GCA_023145655.1 Desulfuromusa sp.
GCATTTTCTGCACCACATGGGGTTCTGACAATTTTTCACGCTGGCAGTTTAACCGTCCCGATGGTCGCAATGGAGAAGGTCTTTGAAGCAAAATATCCCGAGGTCGATGTTCAGCGTGAACCGTCGGGCAGCTCTAAAGCAGCGCGTAAAATCAGTGACCTGGGGAAGCCGTGCGATATCATGGCAGCTGCCGATTACAAGGTGATCGACAAACTGCTGCGACCCGATTTTACCGATAACAATATTCGCTTTGCTTCCAACCGGATGGTTCTCTGTTATACCGACCAGAGCCGTTTTGCCGAGGTCATCAACGCAGAAAACTGGATGGAAATTCTGCAACAGCCTGAGGTGATCTGGGGTCATTCGGCTCCTGACCTTGATCCCTGTGGTTACCGGACGCTGATGGTGTTGCAACTGGCGGAAAAACATTATCAACAGCCGGGCTTATATCAGAAGATTGTCGATAATCGTCCGGAAAGAAACATTCGCCCCAAGGCAGTGGAGCTGGTTTCGCTGTTGCAGACCGGCAATATGGATTATGCTTGGGAATACCGTTCAGTAGCAGTTCAGCACAACTTAAAATTTGTCGAAATACCCGATCAAATCAACCTTGGAAACTATAAATTTGATGCAGATTATGCACAGGTAACGGTTGAAGTCAGCGGCAAAAAACCCGGAACCTCCATGACGATGAAGGGGAAGTCGATCACTTACGGCATTGCCCTGCTCAAGGATGCCCCGAACCGTGAAGCAGCCAGCGCTTTTCTTGCATTTATGCTTGCTGCAGACGGTGGGTTGAAAATTCTTAAAGAGATGGGTCAACCGCCGTTTATTCCGGCACGGGTCGCATCTGCGGAGATGAAAGCGATTCTTCCGCAACAACTTCAATCACTAGTGACGGTCCAACAATAGGGGCAAGCGATGCGGCACAAGGATTTCTTTTTTTGGGGGACTTTTGCCTGTGCGGTGACGGTGATTGCATTTATCACCCTGCCACTGGTGCAGATGTTAGCAGCGCCATCGCTGGAGGTCCTGGTCGAGACGATTCTCGACAAAGATGTCCTCAACTCGATTGTTCTGAGTCTCTCGGCTGCCGCTCTGGCCGCCCTGATCTCCTTTATTCTGGGAACTCCCCTTGCGTATCTGTTGGCACGGCGAGAATTTCGCGGCAAGCGGCTGGTGGAAGGGATTATTGACCTGCCGATCATCATTCCCCATCCGGTAGTCGGCATTGCCATTCTCAGCGTCACCGGGCGCAACCACTGGTTCGGACAACTGCTGACCGATCTGGGCATCCGTATCATGGGGAGTGTCACCGGGATTGTTACAGTGATGGTCTTTGTTGCAATCCCCTTCTACATCAAAGCGGCCAAGGAGGGGTTCGATGCAATCTCGCCCCGGCTGGAAAATGTCTCCCGCAGTTTGGGGGCCTCGATGTTCAGTACCTTTTTCCGTATCACCTTTCCGCTGGCGTGGCGCAGTATGCTAGCGGGAATCATCATGGCATGTGCCCGGGCAATCAGTGAATTCGGGGCCATTGTGATCGTTGCCTACCATCCGATGATTGCACCGGTGATGATTTATGAACGGTTTGAAAGCTATGGGCTGAAATATTCGCAACCGGTTGCAGTCTGGCTGATTTCCATCTGTCTGATTCTGTTTCTGCTGTTGCGAATCCTCACCTCCCGCCAGAAAAAAAGTGCATGATTAAGATTGAGAATCTACATATCCAGTTGGGGGGATTCGATTTACACGATATCAATCTCCATGTTGCGGAGAACGATTTCTTTATGCTGATGGGCCCGAGTGGCGCCGGGAAAACGATCCTTCTGGAAGCGATCGCCGGACTGGTACCGGTTAAAAGTGGTCGGATCAAAGTGGCCGGTCAGGATATTACCCGATTGCCGCCAGAAAAACGGGGCATCAGTATTGTCTACCAGGATTATGCCCTGTTTCCTCATTTGACCGTTGCCAATAATATCCGTTATGGTCTCCGTTTTCAAAAAATTGAAAAGAACGAGAGAGATCAACGCCTTCATCAACTTCTTGCCTCGCTGAATTTGCAACATCTGGCAAACCGTTCACCTGAAACCCTGAGTGGTGGGGAACAGCAGCGGGTTGCCATGGCCCGGGCTTTGATTGTAAAGCCGCGGGTATTATTGTTGGATGAGCCTCTGTCCGCTCTCGATCCAAGTTTGCGCGAGGAGTTCCGGCTATTGCTCAAGCAATTACAACAGCAGACCATGGCTACAATTCTAATGGTCACCCATGATTTTGCCGAGGCTCTTGCTTTGGGGCATCGGGGTGCCATCATCAATTCTGGTAAAATTGAGCAATCTGGTCGTATGGAAGAGCTATTTCAGCGACCACAATCAACCATGGTTGCAAATTTTGTCGGGATGAAAAATCTGTTTGCGGTGACCATTTCTGGAGAGGATGCCTGGGTAGAAAATCTGCAGATTCAACTGGGTCACAGTCGTGGTGACGGCCAGGGATTTATTGCGATTCGCCCTGAAGATATCGTCTTAAGTACCGGGCAATTACAGTCAAGTATGCGGAACTGCTTTCAGGGGAGAATCAAGCAGGTTATTTCCCAAGGGTTCTATTATGAGGTTCATGTCAATGTGGACACAATCAGCTTCTGTGCCCTGGTAACAAAGGGGGCACTGCTGGAGATGGAACTGGGGGAAGGGGAAGATGTTTACCTCTTTTTTAAATCAACCGCGATTCACACTTTTTAGAATCCTGGCTCTCTCCAATATTTAAGAGTTACAATGAAATTTCATCCGGCACTTCCCCTTCCGGAGAAAACCACTCTTCTTCGAGAAACTCACTGTCAGTAATCTGCTTAAGGTTCCGTTTCAGGTATTTCCCCTGTGCCGACACGGCAATTTTACCATCAGGAAGGTACAGCTCACCCGTTCCCTCATAGATCCGCCCCCGATCATTGGTAACTCGCCCAATCACTTTCAGCTCCACCCCCAGAGGGACCGGTTTTTTGTACTTTACTTGTAAATCAATAGTCACTCCAAAAGTATCCTGACCATAATGTGCCATGATTGCCCGGCCGATCACTTCATCAAGCAGGGCTGCTGAAACCCCACCATGAGCCATTCCTGGATAACTCTGGTGCTCGTCACGTGGGGTGAACAGGGCGATCACTTCTTTTTCTTCGGTTTCAAAAAACCGGGTTTTCAGCCCGAACTGGTTCTCCGTCCCGCACACCAGACAACGTTTTGAGATATGCTGACAATTTTTAATTTTGTGGTTCATTGTCGCTCCCGCAAGGTTTTTCAAGAAAGAATCTGCAATAGGTTCAGACCATCATAAAATAATTTTCCGGCCAGAATAATCAACAACAGTCCAAGACAACGTATAGTAGCGCGATAACTTCTTCCTGTCAGGAAAGATTTCGATTTACCGGTCACTATTGCCACCATGATTTTGGCACCAACCAGGCAAAAATAAAATCCACCGATAAAAGTAACTCCGGTAAGAAGATTCTGATTCATCGCATTGGTCATGGTTGGCGCACCGATAGTCAGCCAGAACAGATAGGGGTGGGGACTCAGAAAATTGGTAAAGACCCCTTTGCTTAATGATTTTGGACTTGCCAGCTGAATATCCAGATCAATCCCTTGAATCTTTAAGCTCTGATAACCAAGAAACAGCAAAAAAATACCACCTCCCAGAGAGATAATCCCCAGAACAGGGTGAAAATTGGATAGCTTCGCCAGAATAAACAGTGAAATCAGGATAATCGGCAGATCGGTCACAACTGGTGCCAGGGCAACTTTAAACCCCGCGCGGATGTTATGCCTTAGTGTCTCGGAGACCACTAGAGTCAATAACGGTCCAGGGGCGAATCCGGCAGAGAGGCCAAGGAGAATACCAATAAAAAGGAAGTTGGTCATACGACTTCACTACCATGGAAACTTCCGCGCGGCCAAATGAAATAAATAAGGTTAGAAAGACTATTTTATTCAGACCAGCAGCCGGGGCGGTAGATCTTTTGCGGAGTTTGTATTGATATTGCGACCCTGTTTATGCAGGATACTTAATCTTCGAATACCAATCCATTTAACCCTGAGGATCAGGATGAACTTTAACTGGCCCTGTAAATCAAATTGGGTAACTGACGCTTAAAAAATATCTGTTTTCCCTCCCCTTTCTTCTGTCCATTCCTCTATACTCTCCAGCCATGCTTGATTATCTTTCTCCAGACAGTATCGACCAACTTCGTTATGCCATCAAAGAGGCCGGTGGCAATGAGGTTTTTATCCTCGGTCAGGCCGATGCCGAACGACGGATTGTTCAGGTTGAAGTTCTGGCACGTGGTTCAGAAAGCGCTGTCCCTGCTATTCTACAGACCTGCAGTTATGGTGATGTGGTTCTCCATAACCACCCTTCCGGGAAACTGCAACCCTCCGCTGCAGATATTGAAATAGCATCCCAATTTGGCTCTTTGGGGGTAGGTTTCTATATTGTCAACAACCAGGTCGATGATCTGTATCGTGTCGTTGAAGCTTTTGCCGAAAAAGATGTAGAAAAACTTAAACCAGAGCAGATAGCCAAGTTACTGGGGCCGGATGGGGTAATTGCCGGAAAACTTCCCGATTATGAGGATCGTTCTGAACAACTGCACATGGCATTTGTGGTTGCTGATGCATTTAACCAGGGACAAGTAGCGGTTGTTGAAGCGGGAACCGGAACCGGAAAAAGCCTGGCTTATCTGGTTCCTGCTCTCCTTTGGGCTCGTGCCAATCAGGAACGAGTGGTCATATCAACCCGGACGATCAATTTGCAGGAACAGTTGATCCGTAAAGACCTCCCTTTCCTCCAACGGGCAACCGAAATTGAATTTTATGCGGTTCTGGTTAAAGGGCGCAGTAATTATTTCTGTCGCCGCCGAGGTGAAATCGCAGGTCGGGAATTGGGGCTGTTTGACCAGCAGCAGGTTGAAGAGCTGGAACAAATCATTCAATGGGCCGAAACTACCGGGGATGGGTCAAAGGAGGATCTGGCTTTTATTCCCAGCTATCAGGCCTGGGAGGAAGTGTGTTGCGAGGCGGACCAATGTGCTCGGGTGCGCTGTCAGCATTATCGGCAATGTTTTTTCCATAAAGCACGTCGGCAAGCAGCTCGAGCCGATATTTTAGTAGTGAATCATTCCCTGCTCCTTGCCGATCTAGCTCTCCGTCAGGAGACCGATAATTATTCCGCAACCGCAGTTTTGCCCCCATTTGAACGGGTGATTCTGGATGAGGCACACCATCTTGAAGATGTTGCCACCAGTTATTTTTCTTCACAACTGACCCGCTTTACTTTTTCACGTATTTTGAATCGGTTACGCCATCCACGTAAATTGAATCAGGGATTGCTCCCCCGCTTTCTTGATCAATTGTCACAGGAACTTCCCGATTCTCTTGATGAATTATATCGAACCCTGCATGGTGAGATTGAATCCCTGCTGATCAAACGACAGCTGCTGCTTGATCTTGCCCTGGATGAAATGCAGAGCATTGCTGAAGAGTTACCCGAATTTCTGGGTAAGGAAATCAATCCCAAGTTTGAGTTGAAGCACCGTATTCTTCCTGAATTTATGGAAGTTCCAGTCTGGAAAAAAATTGTTCAACGGGTTGAGCGGTTACGCGTTGGCTCTCTTGAGTTGGCACAGGGGCTGAGTGGATTGTTACGGGGGACGGAGGTTTTACCGGACGTTGTCGCTGATAAAGTGAATCCGACCCTGGTTGATTTGCGCGGCATTGCTGGTCGACTGGAAGGGCTTGCTGCTGATCTGGCCTCTTTTCAAGCCGTGGCAAAAAACAGTTGTGTCTGGATTGAAATCCGTGAAGGGCGGATTGGCCGACAGAAAGGGTTGATCGCCAGCCTCTGTCAGGCCCCCCTTGAAGTGGCCGAAAGTCTCAATCAGGCTCTCTATCAACGTTTCCGCAGTTTGATTATGACCAGTGCTACGTTGACAGTCGCGGGAGCTTTCGGCTATTTTCAT
>JAGLDI010000155.1 GCA_023145655.1 Desulfuromusa sp.
GCTTGTTACAGGCATGGATAAAAGTTAAATCATTTGGTTTTGTTACAGCGATTCGTCGCCTGACGAGCCGTAAACGGTTCTAATGGCGAAAAAGTCAAAACCAAATATTTTAATCAGAGGAGAAAGCTGATGACGACTAATAATAATCCTTCCGGGCAACCTTTGGTCAGCCAGGAAAAGAGCCTCTATCTGCTGCGCCAGATGTTGCGGATCCGCCGTTTCGAAGAAAAGTCCGCCGAACTCTACAGTGCCACAAAAATCCGTGGATTTCTCCATCTCTATATTGGCGAGGAGGCAGTCGCTGTCGGGGTAGCTGAAGCTCTTGCTGCTGACGATGCCGTGGTTGCCACCTATCGCGAGCATGGACACGCTATGGTTCGGGGGATGGGCATGGGGGCGATCATGGCAGAGATGTACGGCAAGGTTGATGGCTGCTGCCGGGGTCGCGGTGGTTCTATGCATCTGTTCGATGCTGAGCATCGACTTTACGGTGGAAATGCCATTGTCGGTGGTGGTTTCCCCATTGCTGTCGGATTGGCTCTGGCCGATCATTTACAGAAAAAATCCAGGGTGACCTGCTGCTGCTTTGGTGAGGGGGCAATGGCCGAGGGAGAATTTCATGAGTCGATGAACTTGGCTTCCCTCTGGCAATTGCCGGTTCTGTTTATCTGTGAAAATAATTTCTACGCTATGGGGACGGCGCTGCAACTCTCAGAATCGGTGGTTGATCTGTCGAGTAAGGCTGCCGCTTATGCTGTGCCGACGGCAACCGTCGATGGGATGGATGTGATCGCTGTCGCTGAGGCGGCCAAAAAAGCGACTGATACGGTGCGAGAGACTGGTGCCCCATTTTTTCTGGAATGTCGCACTTATCGGTTCCGAGCCCATTCGATGTTTGATCCGGAGTTTTATCGTTCCAGACAGGAGGTGGACGGCTGGAAAAAACGTTGCCCGATCTTTTCCCTGACTGACCGGCTTAAAGAGAAGGGATGGATCGATGATTCTGCTTTGGAACAGCTGGAACTGGAAATTGCTGCAGAGATTACTGCCGCGGTTGATTTTGCTGAACAGAGCGAGTGGGAATCGGTCGATGATCTCACCCGGTTTGTCTATTCCGATGCGGGGGTGAATTGATGGAACAACAGTTGCGTAAAATGACTTATCGGGAGGCTTTAAATGAAGGGTTACGCGAGGCGTTGCAGAAAGATGAGCGAGTTTTTCTGATGGGGGAAGATGTCGGTCGCTATGGTGGCTGTTTTGCGGTCAGTAAAGGGTTGCTGGATGAGTTTGGCCCAGAGCGGATTCGCGATACTCCACTCTCCGAATCAGCATTTACCGGAGCAGGTATCGGTGCTGCACTCGGTGGTATGCGACCGATTGTTGAGATTATGACAGTTAATTTCAGCTTGTTGGCGCTCGATCAAATCATGAACAATGCCGCAACCTACCTGCACATGTCCGGGGGGCAGTTTAATGTACCGCTGGTGATTCGTATGGCAACTGGCGGCGGCAAGCAACTGGCAGCTCAACACTCCCACAGTCTGGAAGGGTGGTACGCCCATATCCCCGGAATCAAGGTGCTCTGCCCGGCGACCTTGGAAGATGCCCGGGGGATGCTCTGGAGTGCTCTCCTTGATCCCGACCCGGTGCTGATCTTCGAACCTGCAATATTCTATCCGCTGGAAGGAGAACTGGCTGCTGATGCCGGGGTGGTTGATATTGAGAAGGTCAAGCTGCATTGTGAAGGGACGGATTTGACTCTGATTACCTACGGTAGCTGTCTTTATAAGTGTCTTGATGCCGCCGCAATTCTGGGGGAAGAGGGGATCAGCGCCGAGGTGATCGATTTGCGGGTGTTACGTCCCCTCGATGAGGAAAGCTTTCTTGCTTCCGTAGCAAAAACCCATCGCGCCCTGATTGTTGATGAGGGGTGGCGCAGTGGTAGTCTGGCTGCGGAAGTCAGTGCCCGTATTATGGAACAGGCTTTCTATCAACTGGATGCTCCGGTCGAGAGAATCTGTAGTGTCGAAGTGCCGATGCCCTATGCCAAACATATGGAACAGGCTGCTTTGCCGCAGGTCGATACTATTGTGGCAACGGCAAGGAGAATGTTGCATGGCTGATTTTATTATGCCCAGTCTGGGTGCCGATATGACCAGCGGGATGCTGGTCAGCTGGTTGGTTGAAGAGGGTGATCAGGTTAAGGTTGGAGACATTGTTGCCGAGGTGGAAACAGCCAAGGGGGTATTTGAGGTCGAAACCTTCAATGGCGGTGTCGTTGGAAAGATACTGGTTCAACCCGGTGATGCAGAGATTGCCGTTGGTACGGTTCTGGCGACTATTGGTGAAGAGAGCGCTGTCGTTGCAGTTGTTGATGCCCCTACTGAACGCTTACGGGTATCACCGGCGGCACGAAGATTGGCAGATGAAAATCATATTGATCTCAGTCAGGTCGAAGCGACCGGGGCGCAAGGGGCTATCAGTCTCGCCGATGTTGAAGGGTTGATTGCGGCGGCTGCGGCATCGCCTCCGGTTCGAAATGCTCCCAAAAAGGAGTCTGCTGTCGATTTTAAAATGGGGATGCGTCAGGCAATTGCGGCAGCAATGAGTCTTTCGAATCGGGAAATTCCCCATTACTATCTCGCTACCGATATTGATATGGGTCGTTCTCTTAGTTGGCTGGAAGAGCAGAACCGGCAGCGTTCAATCCGCGAACGGTTGCTGCCGGTGGTGCTGCCGTTAAAAGCTGTGGCATTGGCTATAGCAAAGGTTCCCGAATTGAATGCCCACTGGGTTGACGGGCAGTTACAGCTGAAAAGTGCAGTTCACATTGGCTTTGCCATTACGTTGCGTGGTGGTGGGCTGATAACTCCCGCTTTGCACAATGTTGACCAGTTGAATCTTGACCAATTGATGGCAGCAATGAGTGATTTAATCAGCCGAACCCGTTCCGGAAAACTGCGTGGTTCGGAAATGACCGATGCAGGGATCACTGTGACTGGCCTTGGTGATCTCGGAGTGCGGACCGTATATGGGGTTATCTATCCCCCCCAAGTGGCGTTGGTCGGACTTGGCAAGATCAGTGAACAGCCCTGGGCCGAGAATGGGTTGCTGGGAGTCCGACCGGTGTTGACCGCGACCCTGGCTGCCGATCATCGAGCCAGTGATGGTCATCTGGGCGGTCAGTTCCTTGACGCTCTTAACAAATTTTTGCAGGAGCCTGAAGCCTTATGACCGAAGCAGAGATCAAAACAACTATTATTGCCGGACTGTACCAGATTGCTCCAGAGGCTGATTTTGAAGAACTTTTACCAACTGAAAATATCCGCGAAGAACTGGATATTGACTCTTTCGATTTTTTGAATTTTCTGATCGGACTTGATGATAAACTCAAAGTTGAAATTCCCGAAAGCGATTATGAGAAATTGATCAGCATGAATGATCTGATTGGTTATCTGCAGGAGCGATTAAGTTGAAATGGTTATTCTCTATGGAGAGGTAAATTCTTTATTTTTCACACAAAGCCACAAAGGCACAGAGAAAATCTTAAAAGAGACGGAGTTTATAGTTTTAAAAATATAAAAAAGATTATGATCCTGATTTTCTCTGCTTCTCCCCATCTCTCCGTTAAAGTTTTTGACTCTCTTTGTGTCTTCGTGACTTTGTGTGAGGCAAGGTTCTGGTTTTAAGTTATAATTTCGGAAGTAGAGGATTTCTATGAAAGAAGCATTGCTCTATAAAAAACTTGAAGGTGGGGAGGTTGGTTGTCAGCTCTGTTCCCATTACTGCATTATTGCCAACGGTAAAAAAGGGCTCTGTCAGGTACGGGAACACCGCGATGGAACTCTTTATACTCTGGTTTATGGCCGGACAATCTCGCAGAATATTGATCCGATAGAAAAAAAACCCCTCTACCATTTTTATCCCGGGAGTCGGGCTTTTTCAATTGGGACTCCCGGCTGTAATTTTCGTTGCGATTGGTGTCAGAACTGGCAGATATCACAAATGCCTCGCGAACGAAATTTTATTGACGGACAAGAATTATCTCCACAAGATGTTGTTTCCACCGCTGCAAAAGCTGCTTGCTGTTCCATCGCTTATACCTATACGGAACCGACGATTTTCTTTGAATATAGCTATGATACTGCCCGCCTGGCACGAGAAGCAGGGATTGCTAACATTTATGTCAGTAATGGCTACATGTCGGCAGAAATGCTGGAATTGTTTCATCCCTGGCTGGATGCGGCCAATATTGACCTGAAAACTTTCCGGGATAAAACTTATCGTAAGCATGCCGGAGGCAAACTGCAGCCGGTACTGGACAGCCTGAAGAAAATTCATGATTATGGGATCTGGCTTGAAATCACCACCCTGGTGATTCCTGGAATTAATGATGATCCGCAGGAATTACAGGAAATCGCCGAATTTATTGCTACAGAATTGGGACCCGAGACCCCCTGGCATATCAGCCGCTTCTTTCCCCAGTATAAATTGCAGCAGACGCCACCAACCCCACCAGAAACTTTGTATCGAGCCGGAGAAATCGGGCGAAGCGCAGGCCTCAAGTATATTTACCTGGGTAACCTGTCTGAGGAGACAGATACCTGTTGTCCAACTTGCGGAAAATCGTTGATTCGACGTAGTGGGTTCGGGGTTGGTCAAAATCATGTGGATGAGAATGGATGTTGTCCTTTTTGTGGGGAACGGATCGCCGGGGTGGGGATGGCGGGCAAATAAAAGGTTATTGTTTTTCTAAATGTTGCAAATATTCTTCCCATTCTATCGGCAGCAGATTCTTTTTCTGATTGTTGCAATCTTTGCAGGCCGGAACGCAGTTTCCTTTGGTTGAACGTCCCCCCCGAGCCACAGGGACAACATGATCAAGGGTCAGTTCTTTGGGAGCAACAGCTTCTCCACAATAGTGACAGATTCCCTTGCCAATCCGGTTTTTCCACCAGTTCTGCTTGCGCAGCTCTCTGGCTTTTTGCCTTTCCTTGCGGATCTGTTCTTCATCAATATCGATATCCCAGTCCATAACCTCTCCTTGAATCTCGGCAGATTATTGCACATTTTGTCAATTTATGCGATCTTGCAGGGCTCTTGTTTTCTGCTGAAAAATTGTTTGGAAGAGATAACCTATGAAAATTCTTGTTGTTGGCTCTGGTCAGGTCGGCTATTTCCTGTGTGATCGTCTCTCTTGTGAGGGGCATGAAGTCACTCTTATCGATCAGGATGAAGCTGTTGTCGAACGGGCTCAGGATCGTCTCAATGTTCTTGGTGTGGTTGGCAATGGTGCCAGTGCAGAAATTCTGGAGCAAGCTGGCATAAAAGACGTTGATATCTTTATTGCCGTCACAAATATGGACGAGGTCAATATTCTCGCCTGTCTGCTGGCGCGTGAATATCAGGTAAAAATTTTGGTTGCCCGAACCAAAAATATTGAATATACCAGCAGCAAAGCGGTTCTTTCCAAAGAAAAACTGGGGATTGATCTGTTGATTAATCCAGAAGATGCCGTTGCCGAAGAACTTACCAAGTTGGCTTGTGATTCCAACGCGTTTGATGTGGCAGAGTTTGCCGAAGGGCAGATCTTGTTCCAAGGGTATCGAATTGAAGCGGACAGCCCTCTGTGTGATCTGACTCTGGCTGAACTGGGTGAACTCCGGGGGATGTATC
>JAGLDI010000156.1 GCA_023145655.1 Desulfuromusa sp.
ATGCAAAAATCAATGAGTCAAGCCGTTTAGCTGCCGAGGTTCAACAATCTCTGGTTGCTGGTTTGCGTTCCCACTACAGTCGAATCAAGGATCTGGGGGTTAAACAAGGTCCGTTTCATGTTCTTCTGGGTGCAACAATGCCGTCAGTTCTGATAGAATCAGGGTTTATCAGCAACTTTCGTGAAGAGAAGCGTCTCTCTTCCAGTAATTATCAAAAAAGGGTTGCAGCGGCTATTGCCAAGGGGGTTAAGAAGTATGCTGCAACCCTCGATCAGATTGCCAAGCGGTGAGTGCTGTGCCGATTGAACCGATTATGGAAGTTTTTCCGTCCCACCTATTAACTCCTCCGGTTGATTTCGATTCCTGTCGAGAATCTTTATTAGCTGCCGCTCGTCTTTTTCTTGATTCCCAACGCCATAGAGTCCTTCAGTTACACGATGCGGGGGGTACCGGTCGTGAGGTTGTCACTGAATTGACAGCTGTTTTTGATCAACTCAACGATAGTCTTTTTAAAGTTGTTTCCAGCGATCTGAGTGATATTGCCCTGGCGGGCTGCTCTCTGATTGCGCTGGGTGGTTATGGTCGTGCTGAAATGAATCCCCGTTCGGATCTCGATCTGATGTTTTTTTACTCAGTTACAGGAAAAGAGGCGGCTAAAACTATAGCCGATCGGATGCTTTATCTGCTCTGGGATTTGCAGCTGGACGTTGGTTACAGTGTCCGTTCTGCTGAAGAATGCTTTGAAGAGGCGACAGACTGTACTGTCAGGTCGGCTTTATTGGATTCCCGGCTCATCTCTGGAAGTTTGGAACTGTTTGATCGCTATCGTGAAACGGTTGGCCATTTTGTCCTTAATCAGGAGACGCGTGGCTTCATCAATCTTAAATTAGAGGAGCGAGCTGAGCGTAAAATCAGGTATGGTTCCTCCGTTTATCTTCTCGAACCTAATCTGAAAGAGGGGGAAGGGGGGCTCAGGGAGCTGCAGGAGGCTCTTTGGATCGCCCGGGTTAAGTTTAAAGCTGCTGATCTGAAAGGGTTGCTTAAAAAAGGGGTCATCAATGAACAGGATTATCATGAGTATCAGGCTGCGCTTGATTATCTTTGGCAAATACGTAATTTTCTCCACTTTAAAGGGCAGCGCAAGAGCGACCAATTAACCTTTGAGCAACAACAGCTGCTCGCAGATTTCTTTGGTTATAAGAAAAAACGGCGGGATTCTGCGGTTGAACAGTTTATGCAGGAGTACTATGCTCACGCCATTCAGGTTGAGCACTTGTCAACCAAATTGATTATCACGGCAACACAACCGGGCACTCCCCCAAGTAAAAATGTATTTAATTTCTTTGGGAGAAGAAACCTTGAAGATGGTTTTTATGTTATTCGCGGGGAGCTGCGTGCAAAAGTTGATCAACTATTGTTAGAAGCTCCAGCCCTGATGATGGTCGCTTTTGAATTGGCACAAAAACATGAAGTGCAATTGTGTCTGGAATTAAAGCAGTTGATTCGGGACAATACCCATCTTATTGACGATGAACTTCGTCGTTCCAAACGGATCAATCATTCTTTTATGCAGATTTTACGTTACCCTGAAAGGGTGAGTGAAACTTTGCGTAAAATGCATCATCTCCAACTTCTCAATGCTTTTATTCCAGAGTTTAAAAAGATTTATTGTCAGGTACAGTTTGATCTATATCACATTTATACTGTTGATATTCATACCTTGTTTGCTGTTGAAGAGATGGAGAAGCTCTGGCATGGCGATTATCAGCAGGTTCACCCTATGCTCACCGAGGTTGCCAGTAATATAGAAAAACGTGAGTTATTGCTGCTGGCGATACTTTTTCATGATATTGGTAAGGGGAGCGGTAAAGATCACAGTGTTCGCGGGGCTGAAATGATTCCAACGATCGCCAGACGATTACGTTTGAATCAGGAAGATAGTCAGCGGCTTGAGTTTCTGGTTCTGAATCATTTGCAGATGGCACATGTTTCCCAGAGACGTGATTTGCAAGATTTTAAGATGATCAGTCAATTTGCTAATCTGATGGGAATGAGTGAAAATCTGCGGATGCTTTATCTCCTGACCTTTGCGGATATAAAGGCTGTCGGTCCTGATGTCTGGTCTGAATGGAAGGGGAGTTTGCTGCGGGAACTCTATGAAAAAGCCTATGATGCTTTGGAAAAAAATGAATTTTATCAGGAAAAGCGTTCTGAGAAGGCCCGTAATCGAAAGCGTAATATCCGTAAAGCCCTGTTAGGTGATTTTTCTGAGAGCCGGGTCAATAAAGCGATTAATAGTTTACATACCCGTTACCTGATGAGTTATCGTTCTCGGGAAATTATCCCCCATTTGCGCCTGGCCTTAAGTCGTGGCAAGAAAACCCTTGCGATGCAGATTCAGCACAATCGTGAGGCTGAATATACAGAACTGACACTGGCAACGATTGACAGCCCGGGGCTTTTTTCACAAATTGCCGGGGTTCTGGCGGCCCATTCTGTCAATATCCTCGGGGCACAGATTCATACCAGAAAAACCGGGGCCGTTCTGGACATTCTTCAGGTTAACAGTCTAATTGGTGGAACCGTTGAAAAACAACAGAAATGGCAACGCATTGAAGCCGATTTGTGTGAGGTTCTCGAAGGACGCATTTTTGTAGAAGAGTTATTTGATAAGTGTCAGGAGCCGGACTATCTAAAATCGACCAACAGGCAACAGCCGCAACAGGTAAATAAAGTAGAAATTGACAATACCGTCTCGGATCGATACACAGTGATCGATATTTTTGCAACAGACAAAGTAGGCTTGCTTTACGCTATTACCAGAACCCTGAATGAGTTGGGACTCTACATCGCCGTTTCTAAGATATCGACAAAGGTTGATCAGGTTGCCGACGTTTTTTATCTGTGTGATATCTTCAGTCAAAAAATTACAGACCCGGTGAAACTGGAAGAGATACGTTCAGCTCTGTTACAACAATTGGTATAAATGCGGGATAATATGAATCAATATCTGGATTATTTTTTTAATTTTTTGTCGGTCGAAAAAGGTTTGTCGATCAATACTCTCAATGCCTATGGTCGTGATTTGTCTGTCTACTCTGACTATTTGAAAAAGCATGAAAAAATTACAGATCCTGCGGTTGTCAATCAATTAATGTTACTCGATTATTTAAACTTTTTGAAAAGTAGTGGTCTCTCCCCGCGTAGCCGCGCACGGAACTTGAGTACCTTACGGAGCTTTCATCGTTTTCTCCTTCGGGAAAATTATACAGAGCATGATCCTACTGCGTTGCTTGAGTCGCCTCGCTCGCTACCTGCACTGCCGCGATTGCTGTCAAAAAAAGAGGTTGAATGTTTATTGCAAGCTCCCACTGGTGATGCGCCGATAGCGGTTAGAGACCGGGCGATGCTTGAAGTCCTCTATGCCACAGGGATGCGAGTTTCTGAGTTGGTAGGCTTGCGCCTCGGTGATTTAAAGCTCGACATAGGTTGTCTTAACGCCCTGGGCAAGGGTTCAAAACAGCGCCTCATCCCTCTCGGAGAGGTGGCTATTGAAAATCTGCGGGAATACCTGCAGTATGGTCGTCCAAAATTATTGAAAAACTTGACCAGCGAAGAAGTTTTTCTGAATGCCAGAGGTAAAAAACTCAGTCGGCAGGGTTTTTGGAAAAATTTGCAGAATTATGCCCTTAAGGTTGAAATTAAACAGAAAGTTTATCCCCACATGCTGCGTCATTCGTTTGCTACCCATCTGCTTGAAAATGGTGCAGATTTACGTTCTGTTCAAACGATGCTGGGGCATGTGGATATCTCGACCACACAAATTTATACCCATGTTATTCAGGAGCGGATGCAGAAATTGCATCAGCAATACCACCCACGGGGATAGAATTTTTACGCAGCTTCCTGTGAATACAAGATAGAGGAAACAATGAAGTATATTATTTTACTAGGTGATGGCATGTCCGATGAACCCATTGGAGAGCTTGGTGGGAAAACCCCTTTAGAGGTTGCGGCAACGCCAAATATGGATCGGCTCAGCCAAATTGGGAAAATTGGTTTGGCTGCGACCGTTCCAGAAGGATACCCACCGGGAAGTGATGTCGCGAACCTTTCGGTTTTTGGTTATGATCCGGTTGAGTGTTATTCGGGGAGATCGCCTCTTGAAGCTGCCAGTATGGGTGTCGACCTGGCCCCAGGTGATGTCGCTTTCAGATTGAACCTGGTCTGGTTGGAAGCTCACTACGGCAAGCTCTATATGGGTGATTTTTCTGCTGGCCATATCTCCACCGAAGAAGCAAAGCCGCTTATTGAAACTTTGCAGGAAGAACTTGGTGGTGATGAATTTAATTTCTATCCCGGGGTTTCTTACCGCCACTTGATGGTGTGGAGAAATGGCAAAGATCAGCTATCTTTTACCCCACCTCACGATATCTCCACCTATAGTATTGAAGGGAATCTCCCTCAGGGAGATGGTGCTGAGGTGTTGCTTGATCTGACCAATTCGGCGCAAATGTTGCTGAACAGCCATCCCGTAAACAATCAGCGGGTTGCCGAGAAAAAATTACCGGCAAATTCTATCTGGTTTTGGGGGCATGGTCGTAAGCCGGTTATGGAAACTTACCGGCAGCGTTATAATTTAACCGGAGCGGTTATTTCAGCTGTCGATCTGATTCGAGGAATCGGGGTCAATGCTGGTTTGGATATTATCGAAGTCCCCGGTGCAACTGGTTATCTTGATACGAACTATCGGGGGAAGGGGGAGTATGCTGTCAAAGCTCTGCAAGAGTCCGATTTTGTCTATGTCCATGTTGAAGCTCCGGATGAGGCGGGGCACGGTGGTCTGTTAAAGGAAAAAATTGCGGCGATTGAAAGCTTTGACCGGGATGTTGTTGGAACAATCATTGAAAATCTTTCCGTGATCGGTGATTGTCGGATTCTGATTACTCCGGATCACCCAACACCGGTGGAAAAACGGACCCATACTTCCGATCCGGTTCCTTATATCCTGTATGACTCACGTCGAGATGTCGAATCTCAGGCAACCGGCTACTCTGAAGCTGAGGCAAAACGGTGTGGAAACATTATCCCCGGCCACCATCTCCTCTCCGAGTTAATTAACGACCGTGTCTGAACCCACTATTGTGCAAATAAAGACCGCAGAAAAGTTTCAACTTGCTGTTGTTCTGGTTGAACCACAGGGGGGGTTGAATATTGGTTCTGTCTGTCGGGCGATGTTGAATTTTGGAATTACCGATTTGCGGTTGGTTAATCCACAGGTTGATCATTTGGCACATGATGCCAGACTGATGGCGGTTAAGGCCGCAACAGTACTTGAAAATGCGCGGGTTTTTAATACTCTTGAGGAAGCATTAACTGGATGTGTGCAAAGCTTCGGGACCACCCGCCGGTTTGGTCGTTATCGTGAAGGATTGTTGCACCCAAGTGAGGCGGCAAATAATTTGGTTCCGGTTGCCTTGGAGAGTTCGGTTGCTCTGGTTTTTGGCCGTGAAGATCACGGGCTATTCACCTCTGAATTAGATCTCTGTCAACATTTTATCACCATTCCGACCAACGAAATGCTGCCATCAATGAATTTGGCTCAGGCGGTCACTCTCTGTCTATATGAGGTAAATAAAACAAGGGGAGATTTCGCCGGTCGGGTCGCCAAACATAAAAAATTTGCCAGCAGTGAAAATCTAGAATCCATGTATCAACATATGCGTCAATCACTTCTTAATATAGGCTATCTTGATCCACAGAATCCTGATCACATTTTACGGAGTTTTCGACGAATTTTTAGCCGTTCCGGTTTGAATGACCGTGAAGTCCGAATTTTGCGCGGGCTGTTCAATCAGATAGACCTCTACACTGGGAATAAGTTTTCTCGTAAGTCAGAACGAAAAAACGATGAATAAATCCTTCCAGAGAACCAAATTAAATAACGGCGTTGTTGTTGAATGTTTCACCCATGGGAATCGCTATTTCGGGGATTTTCACCGAGTTGAAATTTCTGTGGTGGTTACGGTTCCATTTGTTAAAGCAGCTTTAGCGAATGATTTAAAGGCTTTTGCAGCACACTACCCTGATTTTATTCGCTATGAAAAAAGGCTGGAGCGGATGGGTGTTGCAACCAGTCAGCTTGAAGCCGTCAGTCATGGACTGATTGATGATTTTCTGAAAACAGTTAGCGGGTATTTGGAAAAAAACGGTTTTGCTGAGAGTCTGTTGCGGAGAGAAATGCAGAATAAAACGAAACGGACGGCTTATTGATTGTTGACAATAATTAAATTACTGCTTGCTTTTAATTCTTTTGAATGATAGATAATAGCGGTTTTAATGTTGTACTTTAGAAAGTGAGCCCCGGCTCGCTTTTTTTATTATCTAAGGGCTGATTGTGGCACAACTGAGAAATAAAATTGAGAAGTTGATTCAACCTATTCTAGACGATCTGAATTGCGAACTGGTTGATCTTGAGTATC